>NZ_CEEDOS010000041.1:0-20603 GCF_979256525.1 Klenkia sp. AC732
CCGCCCGCACCCGCCTCCCCCGCGCGGTGCGGGCGGGACGCACCCGGCCCCGGCCGGTCCTCCCCCGGGACCGCGTCCGGGGCCGGGCCCGTCTCGTGCCCCGACCGGAGACCGAGGACTCAGCAGACCCGGTCGACCAGGGCCTGCAGCCCGTCCCGCTGCGCATCGTCCAGCGGCAGGTCGAGCACGGTGTCCTCGCCCTCGACCCGCACCGTCAGCGGGAAGACGAACGGCTTCTTCGTCTCGGCCAGCACGTGCGGCTCGCAGGACACCAGCTCCACCGTCAGCGGCAGCACCAGCTCGTCCCGACCCGCCCGCAGCGTCGCCGGCAGGCCGTCGTCCACGGTCGGGGCCAGCAGCACGCTGCGCCCCAGGGCCCGCACCTCGACGTCGACGTCCGGGCTGCCGGCGACCCGGGTCAGCACCAGGGACGCCGTCACCTCCTCCCCCGAGCCGACGGGCCCCTCGACGGCCACGTCGACCCGGGTCAGCAGCTGCTGCACCCGGCACCCCTGCTCGTGCACCCGGTCCAGCACGTCCCCGGTCAACGGCACCAGCACCGTCTCCACCGGCCCCCCGGCACGGCTGAGCACCACCTCCGCGGCCACCGGCGCGACCGGGGCCGCGCAGTCCACCGCCCCGAAGGGCACCGGCAGGTCGATCGTCAGCCCCGGCCGGTAGACGGCGGTCTGCTGGGCCAGCGGCTGGGCGGCGAAGCCGGGGGAACGCAGCGCCACCGCGGTGACCGTGAACGGCTCGTCCCCGGTGTCGGTCAACCGCACCTGCACCTGCCCGCCGAGCGCCTCGTCGGTGCGGGACCGCACGACCTCGCCCTCGACCCCCGGCACCGGGGGCAGCGTCGGCACGGCGGTCGCGCTCGCCGGCGCGGCCGGACCCTCGCCCGCCCCGCACCCGGCCAGCGCCAGCACGCCCGCCAGCGCCACCGTGACCACCACCGCGACGCCCCGCACGCCGCGCAGCCTAGGTCCGCGGCGGCCCGCGGTCAGCTCTCCTCGGTGTGCCGCCCCGCCAGCTTCGCCAGCACCCGGCCACCCTCGTACCGGACGTCGAGCTTCTCCTGCGGGACAGCGGCCGGCCCGCGCCGCGGCTCCCCGGCGTCCAGGTCGAAGGCGGAGTCGTGCCACGGGCAGACCAGGCAGTCCCGGCCCGCAACCTGCTCGACCCGGCCCTCGGCCAGCGGCCCGCCCAGGTGCGCGCAGGCCCCGACGAAGACGTCGACCCGGGAGCCCCTGCGCACGACCGCCAGCGGTACCGGGGCGCCCTGTCCTTCACCGGTCCGCAGCGCCGGGCGCCCCTCGGGCAGGTCGTCCAGCGGCCCCAGGTCGATCCAGTCGTGGGTGAGCTGGCGGGCCGAGGTGACGGCGTGCGAGGCGCCGGAGGACTGCGCGTAGCTCATGTGCCCGCCCACCGCGGCCGAGCCCGAGGCCAGCGCGAGACCGGCGTAGGACAGCACCCGCCCCGCGGTGCCGGCACCGCGCCGGCGGGCGACCAGCGAGCCGACGTAGAGCCCGAGCGCCGCGGTGTTGAGGACGGCGTGCAGCGCGCCGACCCGGCGGACGCCCACCTCCTGCTCGGACCAGTCGGCGGCCCCGGCCAGCGCGGTCGGCACGGCCGCCGCGACCCCGGTCCCGATGAGCACGGTCGCGGCCGGGCGCAACGGGGGCACCAGGTCCAGCAGACCCGCGGACACCCAGCTGCCGACCGGGACCTGGGCGAGGACGGGGTGCAGCGGGTGGCCGAGCCACGTGCCGTGCAGGGCGTCCTTCAGCCCCTGGGGGCGCAGCAACCGGTCGACGGCGGTCCGGGCGGGCTCCACCGCCTTGTCCAGCGAGGTGACGTCGGCGAGGCGGTCCAGAATCCTGAGCAGGCTCATGGCGGCGGACTACCCAGCGACCCCGTCCCGGAACGCCTCGATCCGAGACCGCACTGCCCGGCTCAGACCCCGTCGACGGCGGCGTACCGGGTCAGCCGGGGTGCGGCGGCGAGGAGGGACCCGAGCTGCGAGGCACCATCCGGGGTCTGGCGCCAGGCCCGGTAGGCGTCGTCGTGCTCGATGCTCTCCCAGCGCTCGAGCACCGTGACGTGGGCCGGGTCGTCGACGTCGACGAGCACGTCGACGCCCAGGCACCCGGCGAACGCCCGGGTCGCCTCCAGGGTCGTGGTGATCAGCCGGTTCGTCCCGTCGACGTCGTCGGCGGCGGCGGGGGTCAGGGACAGCTCCAGCAGCGAGGTGACGGTCATGGACCCATGGTGCCGCGCGACCACGAGCCCGCCCGGTGGCGAGCGACGCCGGTTCTGTTGCAGGTGACAACCGTCACGGTTGGTACGGGTCACACCGGGAATGCACATCCTCCGCAGGGGTTGGTCTCGTATGCAGGACCAGCACACCCGCGCCGACCGCACCACCCCGCACCTGGAGAACCCCGTGACCTGCCCGACCCTGCGCCGCCGCCACCCCGCGGTGGACGCCGTCTCCGATGTGGCCGACCAGTCGGCCCACCGGGTCCGGGCCCTCCTCACCGCCTTGCGCGATGGCGACGCCGGCAGCGCACAGTTCGCCCGCTTCGTCGTCGTCGGTGGTCTGTCCAGCGCGCTCTACGCGGTGCTCTTCATCGCCTTCGACTCGATGGGCGACCAGCCGGCCAACCTCGTCGGGGCGGTCGGCTCCACCCTGCTGGCCAACGAGCTGCACCGTCGGCTCACCTTCCACGCCGACGGCCGGGTCTCCTGGTTCACCGCGCAGTGGGAGGGCGGCGGTCTCGCCGTCGTCGGCCTGGTGGCCACCTCGCTGGCCCTCGCCGGTGCACACCAGCTGCTCGGCGACACCTCCTGGCAGGTCAACGTGCTGCTCATCGGTGGTGTCACCGGCCTGATCGGACTGGTCCGCTTCGTGGCCCTGCGGGCCTGGGTGTTCACCGGCCGTTCGCTCCAGCGCGGGTAGCCCGGCGGTCACCGGGGTAGGTGGTTGAGGACGCAATCGTCCCGAGACCACGGAGGCACCACCGATGACCAAGATCGCCGTCGTCTACTACTCGTCCACCGGCAACACCCACCAGCTGGCCCAGGCCCTCGCGCAGGGTGCCGAGGAGGCCGGCGCCGAGGTGCGCCTGCGCCGCGTCGCCGAGACCGCCCCGGACGCCGCCATCGACAGCAACCCGGCCTGGCGTGCACACGCCGACGCCGTCGCCGACGTCCCGCTCGCGCAGCCCGAGGACCTCGAGTGGGCCGACGGGTACGCCCTGGGCACCCCCACCCGCTTCGGGACGCCGTCCGCGCAGCTCAAGCAGTTCATCGACACCCTGGGCGGTCTGTGGGCCACCGGGAAGCTCGCCAACCGTGGCGCGACGGCGTTCACCAGCGCGCAGAACACCCACGGTGGCAACGAGTCGACGATCCTGACGCTGTTCAACGTCTTCTCCCACTTCGGCGCCGTGATCGTGCCCCCGGGCTACACCGACCCGCTGCTGTTCGCTGCCGGCGGCAACCCCTACGGCACCTCGGCCCCCTCGGCCGGCAACGCCGACGCCGCCTCCGACGAGGCGCTGGCCGCGGCCCGCTACCAGGGCCGTCGCCTCGCCGAGATCAGCGCCAAGATCACCTCCTGAGCCACCGTCTGGGCGCGCACCCCTCACCGGGTGCGCGCCCAGACTGCTGTCGCGGCCCCGTGCCCGTCATGGGCGCGCACCGGCCGCGCGAGCGCGCGACCACTCGGGCGTCCTCGAGACCACCGCTGTCCCGGCGCGCACCCGGCGCCCGACCGCGCCCTGGCGCGCCCACCCCGGCGGGTGCCCCGGCGGCGGCGTGAGCCTGGTCGCGTCCGGGCGCGGTCCCGGGCGGGCCTCGTTACCGTGGTCGCGGTGACGACACCGGGGCCGACCAGCGACGACGTCGACCCCGCCCCGGACCCGGCACCGGCCCCCACCGCCCGCCGCAGCCGCCTGCGCACCCCGGTCCGCTGGCTGCAGCGCATCGTCGTCGCCCTCATCGGGGCCACCCTGGGCGTGCTCCTCTTCGCCCGCGTCGAGGCCCCCATCGGGCCCTTCGACGCCACCGTCGCCTTCACCCCCTCCACCGGTGGCGGGGCCGAGCTGGAGATCCCGCCGCTGGGCGCCCTCGCCGTCGATGCCTACGACGGCCCGCTGCGCCTGGACGTCCAGCTCCGCCGGGTCGACCAGCTGCGCGCCCAGGCGCTGGCCACCGACCCCAGCCAGCTCGACGGCGTCGTCGACAGCGTCAGCGCGGACCTGCAGTCCGCCGTCGTCCAGCTGGTGTGGACCACCGCCGCCGCGGGCATCGGCGGGGCCGCGCTGTTCTCGCTGATCGCGCTGCGCCGCAAGCGCGAACCGCTGATCGCGGTCGGCATGTCCACCGTGCTGCTGGTCGGCACCGCCGGACTGGGCGCCGCGACCTGGCGCCCCGAGGCGCTGTCCCAGCCGACGTACACCGGACTGCTGGTCAACGCCAACAGCCTCATCGGCAGCGCGCAGGACATCGTCGCCCGCTACGACGCCTACCGGGCCTCCCTGGAGGACCTCGTGGCCAACGTCAGCACGCTCTACTCCGCCGTCTCCACGCTCCCCGACCCCTCCGGCACCGGGGACAGCGTCACCCTGCTGCACGTCGCCGACATCCACCTGGCCCCCTCCGGGGCGGACCTGGTCGAGCAGGTGGTGACCCAGTTCGGTGTGGACGGCGTGCTGGACACCGGTGACATCGTCGACTGGGGCAGCTCCGCGGAGAGCCAGACCTTCGGGTGGATCGGCGACCTCGGCGTCCCCTACGTGTTCATCCGCGGCAACCACGACTCGGCCGCCACCGCGCTGGCCGTGCAGGCCCAGCCCAACGCCGTGGTGCTCGACGACTCCTCGACCACGGTGGCCGGCATCGAGGTCGTCGGCGCCCCGGACCCCCGCTTCACCCCGGACAAGGACGCCGACGAGGGCACCCAGACGCTGGAGGAGTCCGGCGAGGAGCTGGTCGACTACATCGACACCCTGGACGACCGGCCGGCGGTCGCGATGGTGCACGACCCGAAGCAGGCCCCGCCGCTGGACGGCGTCGTCGACCTGGTGCTCGCCGGGCACACCCACCAGCGCGACGTCTCGGTGCTGGAGGACGGCACCCGGCTGATGGTCGAGGGCTCCACCGGCGGCGCGGGGCTGCGCGGGCTGCAGGGCGAGGAGCCCACCCCGCTGTCGTGCTCGGTGCTCTACCTGGACCCGGCGACCGGCGAGCTGACCGCCTGGGACGAGATCACCCTCGGCGGTCTGGGCCAGTCCGAGGTGACCATCGAGCGGTTCTACGTGGACCCGCTGCCGACCGGGGACGAGCCGTCGACGGACCCCGACGGCACCCCCACACAGGGCCCTGACCAGCAGCCCACCGACGGGACACCGACCGACGCACCCCCGGTGGCTCCCGCCGGCCCGACCGGCTGAGCCCTACGCTCCCGGCCATGACGACGGCCGCCACCCCCACGACCGCCCGCGCCCGACGGGCCGCCGGACCGCTGCTGGCCGGGGCGCTGTCCCTGGCCGCGCTGGCCGGGTGCTCGTTCACCTCGAACAACGTGTCGTGCTCGGGGAGCCAGTGCACGGCCTCGCTCACCGGCGAGGGCTCCGAGGCCGAGATCCTGGGCACCTCGCTGGTGTTCGCCGGCACCCAGGACGACCGCGCCACCCTCTCGGTCGGCAGCGCGGAGGTCAGCTGCGCCGAGGGCGAGAGCGTCACCGCCGGCCCGCTGAGCCTGACCTGTACCGCGGTCACCGCCGACGGTGTCGAGCTGACCGCCTCGCTGGGTTAGTCGGCCACGTCGACGACGAGGCGGGACGGGTTCTCCAGGGCGTAGACCCGGAAGGGCTTCTCGGCGGTCAGCCCGAGGTAGGCCAGCGCCTGGCCCTCGTAGGTGGAGTCGTAGAAGACCCCGGCGACCGAGCCCTCGCCCGGGCCGGCGACGCCCCCGCGGGGCACCTCGGTGACCCCCGGCGCCTCGTAGGGGTTCGTGACGCCGGTCAGGAGCACCCGCAGGTACGCAGTGCCCGGGACGTCGAGGGGATCGCCGCTGCCCTCGGCGGTGGGCGCGTCCACGTAGGCGACGTCCCAGCCGGGCGCCGCGGTGCCCGACAGCTCGAACACGACCCGGTCGAAGCCGTCCTGGTCGCCCACCCGCAGCGCGGTGACGACGGTGGGGCCCTGGCCGGCGACGCCGTCCCCGGTGTCGGGTGCGGTGTCCGCGGGGAAGGCCGGCGCGTCCGTGACCCCCTCGGGGTCGCTGGTCGCGGGCGCCCCGGTGCTCGGCGCGGGGGCGGAGGTGCCGGTCGCAGCGGCCGACGTCGTGCTGGCGCTGCCGGACTCCTGGGTCGCGGGGTCGCCGCACCCGGCGAGCAGCACGAGCGCGGACACGGGGACGACGGCGAGCAGGCGGCGGCGCATGCGCCCACCCTGACAGCCCGGGACCACCGGCCCGGTGCACCACACGCCGACCACTGCGAGACCAGCCCGGACGCTTCCGGCGACGCGCCCACGGACCCCCGTCCGGAGACCCCCTCGGCGTTGTGTATTGTTCTCCCTGCCTCCAGCGAGCACGAGCCCTCATCGTCTAGTGGTCCAGGACGCCGCCCTTTCAAGGCGGTAGCACGGGTTCGAACCCCGTTGGGGGCACGCACCAAGAAGTACAGCAAGGCCCTGTAGCGCAGTTGGTTAGCGCGCCGCCCTGTCACGGCGGAGGTCGCGGGTTCGAGTCCCGTCAGGGTCGCCGACCGATGTCCACGGAGCACCACCCGTGGGTACCGGCATCGGGCCAGGTAGCTCAGTCGGTACGAGCGCTCGCCTGAAAAGCGAGAGGTCGGCGGTTCGACCCCGCCCCTGGCCACCTCACTCCCCTGCCGCTCTCCCTCTCCACAGGGTCGGCACACCCCACGCCCGGTCCCGCCCGGCACACTCGGGACCGGCTGCGGCGCACGGTCACCTCGGTACTGGGCGGGTCGACAGACACTTCCTGGACTGCTCACAGGGAACGCGCAGGGAGGGGACCCAGGGTGGACGTCATGACGGCGACGATCCCCTCCTCGACCAGCTCCCGTGCCCAGCTGACCCGGCCGGACGGCAGCGCCCTGCGGGTGCTCGTCGTCGACGACGAGCGCTCCATCTGCGAGCTGCTGTCCATGGCCCTGCGCTACGAGGGCTGGGACGTCAAGACCGCCGCCGACGGCGCCGAGGCGGTCAAGGCCGCCCGCGAGTTCCGGCCCGACGCCGTCGTGCTCGACGTCATGCTCCCCGACATGGACGGCCTCGAGGTGCTCCGCCGGCTCCGCGCCGAGTCCCCCCTGGTGCCGGTGGTCTTCCTGACCGCCAAGGACGCCGTCGAGGACCGGATCGCCGGCCTCACCGCCGGGGGCGACGACTACGTCACCAAGCCCTTCAGCCTGGAGGAGGTCGCGGCCCGCCTGCGCGGCCTGCTGCGCCGCACCTCCCGCGTGGTGGCCGACGACGGCCTGCTCGTCGTCGGTGACCTGACCCTGGACGAGGAGTCCCACGAGGTCACCCGCAGCGGGGACGACGTCCGCCTGACCGCGACCGAGTTCGAGCTGCTGCGCTACCTGATGCGCAACCCCAAGCGCGTGCTGTCCAAGGCCCAGATCCTGGACCGGGTGTGGCAGTACGACTTCGGCGGCCAGGGCAACATCGTCGAGCTCTACATCTCCTACCTGCGCCGCAAGATCGACGCCGGCCGGGCCCCGATGATCCACACGCTGCGGGGCGCCGGCTACGTCATCAAGCCCGCCGTCTGACAGGACACGTGACCGGCCAGCCACTGCCCGCAGCGCGGTCCGCCTCCCGACGGCGGCACTCCCTGCGGGCACGGCTGCTGGTCGCGTTCCTGGTGCCCACCCTGCTGGTCCTGGCGGTGGTGGCCTTCGCCTCGACCGCCGTGCTGCGGCACGAGCTGATGCGGCAGGTCGACGACCGGCTGGCCGGCGCCGGGTCCCGCACCGAGCAGGCCGCCGGCTACTACGACGCCGAACCGCCCGAGCCACCCGCGGACGGCGCGGGGGACGACATCTTCGGGCCGGGACAGGGCGAGGGCACGCTGATCGCCCGGTTCAGCGACGGGGTCTGCACGTACTCCGGGGTCATCGAGCGGTCCGGGGAGAAGAAGGGCCTGACCGCCTCGCAGGTCGGCTCGCTCGGGAACGTCAGCGGGGACTGGACGCCCACGACCGTGGACCTCGGGGACGGACTCGGGGACTACCGGGTGGTGGGTGCGACCACCCCGGACGGCGACCTCGTCGTCACCGGGCTCCCGCTGGGCTCGGTCGACGACGCCGTCGGCTCGCTGGTCATCGTCGAGGTCCTCGCCGGGCTGGTCGCCCTGCTGGCCGCCGTCGCCGCCGCGGCCGTCGTCATCCGGCGGACCCTGCAGCCCCTGGACCGGGTCGCGGCGACCGCGACCCGGGTGTCGGAGCTGGAGCTGTCGACCGGTGAGGTGCAGCTGGCCGAGCGGGTGCCCCCGGAGGACACCGACACCCGCACCGAGGTCGGCCAGGTCGGGACGGCGCTGAACCGGCTGCTGGACCACGTCGAGGGCTCGCTGACCGCCCGCCAGGCCTCGGAGACCCAGGTCCGCCAGTTCGTCGCCGACGCCAGCCACGAGCTGCGCACGCCGCTGGCCTCCATCCGCGGGTACGCCGAGCTGGTCCGCCGCCAGCACGCCGACGTCGAGCCCGAGGTCGGGCACGCCCTGCGCCGGGTGGAGTCCGAGGCGGTGCGGATGTCGGTGCTGGTCGAGGACCTGCTGCTGCTGGCCCGCCTGGACGCCGGCCGCGACCTCGCCCACGAGGAGGTGGACCTGGCCGCCCTGGTGGTGGACACCGTCTCCGACGCCCACGTCGCCGGGCCGGGGCACCGCTGGCGTGTGGACCTGCCCGACGTCGCGGTGCTGGTGCCCGGGGACGGCGCACGGCTGCACCAGGTGCTGGCCAACCTGCTGGCCAACGCCCGCACCCACACCCCCGAGGGCACCACGGCGACCGTCCGGCTGCGGGCCGAGGGGGACGTCGCCGTGCTGCAGGTCGCCGACGACGGCCCCGGCATCCCGCCGGCGCTGCGGGCGCACGTCTTCGAGCGGTTCGCCCGCGGCGACTCCTCCCGCTCCCGACAGGCCGGGTCCACCGGCCTGGGGCTGGCGATCGTGGACGCCGTCGTCACCGCGCACGGTGGCACCGTGGCGGTGGCCAGCGAGCCCGGCCGGACCGAGTTCACGGTGCGGCTGCCGCACGCCAGGACCGTCGAGGGCGACCCCGACACCGAGCTGGACGGCGGGGGTCCGGACCCGGACCTGCTGGTCGAGGGCCAGCCACGCTGACGAGGACGTCGCCGGGAGCGTGATCGTCGCGGACCCGGGGTATGGACGTCCCATGACGCAGCCCAGCGCCCCGCAGCCCACCGAGGGCCTCCCCGAGGGCACCGAGACCGCGGCCGCCCCGGTGGACCCGCCCACCGTCACCGTCGAGCACCCCACGCCGGACACCGCCCGGGTCGTGGTGGTCGGCGAGCTCACCGCCGAGGCCCGCCGCCCGCTGATCCGGGTCGTCACCGACCTGCTGCTCGGCCAGGACCCCCCGCAGCGGCTCCAGCTGGACCTGCACGGGGTGGACTTCCTCAACTCCGCCGGGCTGTCGACGGTGGTCCAGGTGCACCGGATGCTCGAGGGGCGCGGGTCCGAGCTGACCCTCGTCGTCGGGACCACCGCGGTGGCCCGCCCGCTGCAGCTGTCCGGGCTGTGGCATCGGTTCCACGTGCTGGACGAGCGCCGCGGCAACTGACCTCCCGGGGCGGACGGCGCTACGGTCTCCGGCGTGCTCGAGCTGCGTCCCTCCTGTGAGTGCTGCGACCGCGACCTGGCGCCGGACAGCCCGGACGCGCTGATCTGCAGCTTCGAGTGCACCTGGTGCACCGCCTGCGCCGCGGGCTTCCCGGACCGGGCCTGCCCCAACTGCGGCGGCGAGCTGGTCCGCCGCCCGGTGCGCCCGGCCCGGTCGCTGGCCGGCAGCCCGGCCTCGACCACCCGGGTGCTGGCCGTCGGGCCACCCTGCCGCTGACGGGGCCTAGCGCGCCACCGCTGCGGCCAGGACGGTGCGCAGCGGCGTGGCCGGACGGCCCAGCAGCTCCTCCAGGGTCGGGTCGGTGACGTCGAACTCACCGCGCCGGGCGGCCACGAAGAGCCCGAGCAGCATCTGCGCCTGCGCGGCGGGGACCCCTCGGCCGACCATCCCGGCCAGCCACTCGTCGTCCGACTGCACCACGCGGCGGACGGGTGAGCCGGTCAGCTCGGTGAGCAGGGCGGCGACGTCGGCCAGGTCCAGGGTGACGGGGGCGGTCAGCGGCGGGGAGACGCCGTCGAGCCGACCCTCGTCGGCGAGCACGACCGCGGTGGCCTCGGCCAGGTCGACGTGGGCGGTCCAGGAGACCGGGCCGTCGGCCGGGGCGGCGAGCTCGCCGGTCTGCAGCGCGGC
Source organism: Klenkia sp. AC732 (assembly GCF_979256525.1). Lineage (NCBI taxonomy): Bacteria > Bacillati > Actinomycetota > Actinomycetes > Geodermatophilales > Geodermatophilaceae > Klenkia > Klenkia sp. AC732. The sequence goes on from NZ_CEEDOS010000041.1 coordinate 10,536, forward strand.
ACCCAGCAGGACGGGCACGGTGGCGGCGTAGAAGCCGTTGCGCAGCGCGGTGGCGGGCACCCCGAGGTCGGCCAGCAGGGCGTGCGTGGCGGCGTGGTCGCGCATCGGGTCGAACGCCGACGCCGGCCCCGCAGCCTGGTGACTGGTGTAGAGCACCCGGCGGGCTCCGGCGTCCCGGGCCGCCTGCAGGGCGGCGGCGTGCTGGGCGACGGCGCCGTCCCCGGCGCTGTTCGAGGAGACGACGAGGACCTGCTCGGCGCCCTCGAAGGCCGCGGTGAGCGTCTCGGGCTCCGCGTAGTCCCCGCGGCGGACCCGGACGCCCAGCGCGGCCGGGCCGGCGGCCTTCTCGGGGTCCCGCACGCTGAGCGCGACGCGCTCGGCGGGCACCCGCTGGAGCAGCTGTCCGACGACGAGGGAGCCGAGCTGTCCGGTGGCTCCGGTGACGACGATCATGGTGGACCTCCTGGTATCGGCGGAACGGATGTTCCGACATCGACGCTAACACCATCGCTAACGCTGGTGCGTTATCGTCGATCCGTGACCGCGACGGAGCAGGACCCCGACACCCGGCGGACCCGGACCCGGGGCGAGGTCGTGGAGGTCGCTGCCCGACTGCTCGCCGCCGGCGGTGCGGACGCCGTCACCACCCGGGCCGTGGCGGCCGAGGCGGGCGTGCAGGCGCCCACGATCTACCGGCTGTTCGGGGACAAGGACGGCCTGCTCGACGCCGTCGCCGAGCACGTGTTCACCACCTACGTCGCCGGCAAGCAGCTGGCCCCGCAGACCGACGACCCGGTCGCGGACCTGCGCGCCGGGTGGGACGTGCACGTCGGCTTCGGGCTGGCCAACCCGGCCCTGTCCGCGCTGCTGGCCGACCCGCGCCGGGGCGCCCGGTCCCCGGCGGTGCGGGCCGGTGCCGGCGTGCTGCGGGCCCGGGTGCGCCGGGTGGCCGCGGCCGGCCGGCTGCGGGTCAGCGAGGAGCGGGCCGTGGACCTGGTGCACTCGATCGGCACCGGCTGCGTGCTGACCCTGGTCCGCACGCCCCCGGAGGAGCGCGACCTGGGCCTGGTCGACGCCGCGTGGGACGCGGTCCTCGCCGCCGTCACCACCGACGCCGCCGGCACCGCACCCGAGGGCACGACGGTGGCCGCGGTCGCCCTGCGGGCCGGGCTGGACGACGTCGCCGTGCTCTCGGCGTCCGAGCGGGCGCTGCTGGCCGAGTGGCTGGACCGGATCACCGCCGGCTGAGCCTCAGGCCGGGGCGTGGACCGCGTCGGCCAGGGTGACCCGGCCCTTGCCGTGCTGCTTGGAGCTGTACATGGCCGCGTCGGCGCGCTGCAGCAGCTCCTCCGCGGACTCCCGGCCGCTGCGGGTCAGCGCCACACCGAGGCTGGCCCCGACCTGGGCCGGTCCGCAGGCCAGCTGCACCGGACGGCTGACCGAGTCCCGGAGCCGGTGGGCCAGGGCGAGGGCCGGGTCCCGGTCCGCGCCGTCCGCGCAGACCACGACGAACTCGTCCCCACCCAGGCGGGCGAGGACGTCGTCGGGGCGCAGGCAGTGCGCCAGCCGCGCCGCGACGACGATCAGCAGGTCGTCCCCGACCGCGTGCCCGAGCCGGTCGTTGACGGCCTTGAAGCCGTCCAGGTCGATGAACAGCGCCGCGACGCCCGGCCCGCCGGTCCGGGCGCGGGCCAGCGCCTGCCCGAGGTGGTGCACCAGCGCCACCCGGTTGGGCAGCCCGGTGAGCGGGTCCTCCTCGGCCCGCCGGCGCAGCTGGTCGTGCAGGTCGCGCATCTCGGTGGAGGACACCTCGATGGAGCGCTCCAGGGTGTAGCGGTCCTCGTCGGCCTCGGCGTACGCCCGGGAGACGACGGCGAGGAGAGCGGCCCACTGGGCCTCGTCGGGTGCGCCGCTGATGCCCAGCCGGCGCAACTGGCGGGCCAGCAGCCGGTGCAGCTCGGGTACAGGGGGCGCCTCAACGCTCACGGATCACCGAGACGGTCATCGTCTGGTTCTGCATGGTGGCGCCCGCATCGCCGGAGGTCAGCTCTCCGTAGGAGTAGTAGCCGACCGTGGCCGGGGCGGGCCCGCCGTCCCCGAGGGCCTCGGCGACGGCCTCCAGCTCCTCCTCGCAGCGCTGGCCCAGCACCAGCCGGCGGCCCACGCAGCTGACGACCAGCGCGAGCGAGTCACCCGGGGCGACGGCGAGGCGGGCGGCTTCGGCGGCCTCCTCGGCGGCGCCGACCAGTCGGTCGGTGGAGCTGCGCATCAGCTGGGCGCGGGAGCCCACGGGCACCTCGCCGGCGAACGTCAGCGACTGCTCGGCCGGGTCCACGCCCAGCACCGTGCGGACGGACTCGCGGTCCCCGCCGGGTGGGCGCACGCCGAGCGGGAAGAGCAGGGCGGTGGCCGGCAGTCCGCTGGCCCGGTCGCCGAGGTAGGTGCGGTAGAGCTCGAGGGCGGGCCGGTCGTCCAGCTCGTGGACGACGGTGCCGCGGGAGCGGGTGACGATGCGCTCGGGGCCCAGCACGGACCAGCCGCCGCGGGCGCCGTGGCCCACCTCGACGGCGTCCCCGGCCAGCCCGACGGCGATCACGTGGCCGCCGACCGGGACGCCGTCGACGAGCACCCAGGTCGCGGCGAACCGGTCGCCGTCGCCGGCGAGGCCGCCGACCACGGTGGTGCCCAGGGGCACGCCGGCGGAGAGCCCGTCGGCCAGGGCGGAGCCGTTGACCCGCAGGCCCTCGCTGAACACCAGCACGGCGGCCAGGTCGGGGGCGCGGTCGGTCAGGTGCTTGCCCAGCAGCAGGCCGACGTCGCGCGAGTCGTCGGCGGAGACCGGGGAGGTCTCCACCAGCACCCGGGTGGCGGCGAAGCGGAGGACGGCAACGGTGAGGGTGTCGTCGTGCAGCTCGCTGCCCGACACCTCACCGGAGGTCGAGCAGCCGGCGATCGAGGCGGTGGGGTACGCCGCCCGGAGGTCGGCCAGGCCCGGGTGCCCCGGCTCGTCGCGCAGACCGCTGGGGCCGAAGACGAGCACCAGGGTGGCGGGTCCGTCCCACGCGGGGAAGGCGTCCGACCAACCGGTCGGGTAGGCCCATCGGCCCGAGAACACGTCCATCGTCACCCTCCGCGGGACGCAGTGCCCCTGCCTCCTCCATCGGCTCCGACGGGCCCGGATACACCGTGCGGGCGGCGTCCTCACCCCAACAGAGGAGTGCCCGTCAGCCGAGTTTGGGCAGGTGGTGGGCCAGGTCAGGGTGCGGTCCGGGGGCCGTAGCGGCGACGTCGACGGTGGCACTGCCGAACAGCTGGTGCAGGTCGGCGTCCCAGCGGAGGGTGCGCCGCAGGGCCCTGGTCGCGGCGACGGCGACGTCCACCCCGTCGACGGTGCCGGCGACCCGACCGACGCCACCGGGCCGGACCCGGTCCACCAGGCCGGCCAGCCCGCCCGGGGACCACAGCAGCGGACCGGTCAGGTCGACCTGGGTACGACACCGGGCCAGCACGCCTGGCGAGGGCTCGCCTGCGTGCACCCGGGGGTCGCCGTCGAGCAGGTCGGCGTCCGCCGTCCAGACCTGGGCGTCGAGGCCCGCAGCGAGCAACGACCGGACACCGAGCACCGTCGCGTCGTCGTCGGCACCGGGCGCCATCCGGACGACGACGGCCGGGTGGCGCCACCAGCCGCCCACCCCGCGGGCCGCGGGGTCGGGCAGCAGGCGGGCCAGCGAGCGGGTCTCGGCGTTCTTCTCCCGGCGGGCGGCCACCGGGTCGTCCCCGCGCAGGCCCCAGTCCGGGCCGTCGTGCCAGGCCACCGCCCGCTCGCGGTGGGCCAGCACCGCACCGGCGGAGAAGAGCCGGTGGGCCAGCTCCCAGTCCTCGCCGCCGTAGCCGCCGAAGGTCTCGTCGAAGCCGCCGACCTCCTCGAACAGCGCCCGGGTGGTGCCCATGACGGCGCTGATGACGAAGCGGTAGGACCGGTCGTCGGCGTCGAGCAGGTCGCCGGCCTCCCGCAGCCACGCCGGCTCGGTGAGCTCCTCGGGCGCGGCGCCGCCGGCGAACCAGTCGCGCAGCCGGTCGGGGGTCCAGCCGGCGAGGTCGGCGTGCCGGCGTCGGCCGGTGACCAGCGCGTCGGGCAGCAGCGCGGGCAACGCGGACAGCTCCTCGACGTAGGTCGGGGTGGGGACGGTGTCGCCGTCCAGGAACAGCAGCACCTCCCCCTCGGCGGCCCGGGCACCCAGGTTGCGGGCCGCGGCGGCGCGGAACCCCCGGTCGGGCTGCCGGACGACGGTCACCCCGGCCGGCACTCGCGGCGGCTCTGGCGACCCGTCGTCGGCGACGACGACCTGCAGCCGGGACGCCGGGTGGGTCTGCAGCGCGAGCCCGGCCAGCACCAGGTCCAGCTCGTCCTGCGCCCGGTAGTACGGCACCACCACGCTCACCTCGGGCGGCTGTCCGGGGCGGGCGTCGGCCAGCGGGGACCAGTCGTTGCCGGCCACCACGTGCCGGCCGTCGGGCAGCGTCAGCACGAGCGCCACACCGCCCGGTAGGACTCCAGCGTCGCGGCCAGGTCCGGGCCGGTGGGCGTGCCCGGTGCGAGCCAGGTCGAGGCCGGGTCGGCCAGGGCTGCGGCCAGGGCGGGCGCCAGGTCCTCGTAGAGCCACAGCGCCCCGGGGCAGCGGGCGGCGACCTCGCGGGTGTAGGCCACGTCGGGGACCAGCGGGCGGCGTCCGGCGGCCAGCCAGCTGCCGATGGAGCCCGACGCGCTCACGTGCCGGTGCGGGGCCAGCGGCACCGACGCCGCCCGCAGCCGGGCCGGCAGCTCCTCGTCGGCCACGTAGCCGGTGACCGTCAGCGGGCCCAGGGCGGACAGCTCGTCGACCAGGTCGGCGTGCCCGTCCGAGGGCTTACCGAGCGCGGTCAACCCGACCCCGGCGGGCAACGCGCGCAGCGCCTCCTCGTGGCCCTTGCCCGGGTACAGGAACCCCAGCACCACGACCTGCCCGTCCGGCGGGGGCACCGGGCCCGCCGGCAGCGGCTGCACCGGCAGCGGCACCACAGCGGGGACGACGTCGGAGAACGCTCGCAACCGGGCGGCCTCGTGCTCGCTGTTGACCACCACGGCAGCAGCGGTGTCGACGACGGCCGCGTAGGCCCGCGCCCGGCGCTGCTGCAGCACCGATCCGTCGTCGGGCGGGACGTCGTGCAGGGTCACCACGAGCGGGCGACCCAGGTCCGCGGCCAGCGCGGTGAAGGCCAGCGCGCTCTCCTCCGCGGTGGGCGCGAAGAGCCGGTCGGTGTAGTGCACCTGGACCAGCTCGGCGCCCTGCACCGGCGGCGAGCCGTCGGCCTCGGCGAGCTCCCGGGCGTACCGGACGACACCGTGCTCGGCCGGGCCGACGAGCAGGTGCCCGACCCTCACGCCGGTGCCCGGTCGGCGGCCACCCGGCTGTAGACGTGGGCGTGCACCCGGCGCAGCTGCGCCTTCTGCTCGGCCCGCCAGGCGGGGTCGGCCTTCGCCGGCCACGGCCGGGTCACCGCGGCCATCACCGCACCGGTCAGCGAGGGGACGTCGAGCCCGCGGACCTCGTCGTTGCCGTAGAGCACGACGTCCTCCCACTGGTCGGCGTAGTGCCCGCAGGTCGGTGCCACCACCCGGGTGCCGACGTCCCGGCAGGCCTCCAGCCAGCCCGAGTGCGTGCCGAAGCGGTGCGGCAGCACCGACACCGCGATCGACTGCAGGTAGGCGGTCAGCTCGTCGTCGCCGAACCGCGGGTGGACGGCGAGCTCGAACTCCCCGGCGTCGGCGGCCTGGCGCAGGCCCGGCACCCGCTGGTCCAGGTCGACGTCGTCGTGCACGTCGACCCGCAGCCGGCCGCCGCCGGACACCGCGCCCGACGCGGCCGCCCGGACGACGTCCAGCGGGTCGAGCAGGTTGGTGCGCAGCGACTTCAGGTGCACCCCGACCAGCCGCGGCTCCCGGCCGATGCCGGGCAGCGGCGTCACCAGGCCCGGGTGGGCGACGACGATGCAGGACCGCTGGAACCGCTCGGCGATCTCGTCGGCGGCGCCCTCGGTGAGGGTGAGCACCACCTCGGCGGCGCCCAGCAGCGCGGCCAGGTGCCGGTCGTGGCGCTCCCGGGTGGAGTGGTGCGGGTTGCGCAGGTCGTGGACGGTCACCACGAGGGCGACGCCGCTGCGCCGGACCACCTCGGTCCAGGCCAGCATCTCGTCGGGGGTGAGCCCGTCGAAGCCGAAGTGCAGGTGCAGCACGTCGATCTCCGCGGCGTGCGCGGCCAGGTACCGGGGGTCCAGCCACGGGCTGGGCGCCCACGGGTCCTCGACCGAGGGCGCCGGGCCGACCCGGACGACGTCGGGCGGCAGCACGGCGTCGAGGTAGGGGTGCGCGAAGGGCACGGTGGCGACCCGCATCACGCGTGCACCCACCCCTCGTCGGTCCGTCGCACCAGGCCTCGTTCGGCGAACGCGTCCAGCCAGCCCTGCATCGGCCACCACCCCCACCGGGCGGCGAAGACCCGGCCGTTGGCCAGCACGTCGTCCAGGTGCTCGACCGGGGGGCGGGAGACCGGGTGGTGCTGGTGGAAGGCCGCGGCCCCACCCACCCAGCGCAGTCCGACGCCCGCGGCGTGCGCGGTCTCGGCGAAGTCGGTGTCCTCTCCCCCGTATCCGGCGTAGCCCTCGTGGAAACCGCCGAGGGCGGCCCAGGTGGGCGCGGTGACGGCGAAGGACAGCGACCAGAACAGCCGGTGGTCGGTCGAGTCGAGGACCTCGCCGTCGGCCGGCACCGGGCGGGCCGGGTGCGGGTCGGCCAGCTCGGCCAGCCGCGCGGGGTCGGTGAGGTCGTAGCCGCCGGCGGGGGGCGGGGGCAGGTAGCTCACGGGTCCCGAGTCCAGCACACCGTCCTGTGCGACGGCCGCGTACCGCTCGACCAGTGCGGGAGCCGGCACGCAGTCGACGTCGAGGAAGACCAGCAGCTCCGCGCCCCCGGCCAGCGCCGCGGCGGCGCCGGCGTTGCGGGCCGCGGCCAGCGGCAGCCGGTCACCGGCGGGCAGGTCCACCACGTCGGCGGCGTCCCCGACCACGGAGCGGATGCCGTCGTCGCCCATGGCGACGACGACGTGCCGGTCGGCCCGGCGGGTCTGGGCGGCCAGCCCGGCGAGCTGTCCGCGGAGGTGGTCGTGCCGGCCGTGGACGACGGTGACCACGGCGGTCCTCACGAGCGGGCGACCTCTCGGATGGCGGCGGCGGCGCGCTCGGCGGCGTCGCCGGGTGACCAGCGGGACCAGCCCTGGCCGCCGCGGGTGCGGGCGGCCTCCAGCAGCACCGGCCAGCGGTCGGCGGTCGGCCAGGCGGGCAGCCCGACGGCGATGCCGGCGGCGTCGAGCGCGGCGGTGGTGCGGTGCTGCTCGGCGAAGGGCCGATCGGCGGCCACGACCACGGCCGGACGGCGGGCGGCGGCGACCTCGGCCAGCGCGTTCTGCCCGGCGTGGGTGACGACGACGTCGGCCGCCGAGAGCACCGGCCACGGGTCGGCGCACCACTCGCCCGGGCCGCCCAGCACGGTCCAGCGCAGCCCCGGGGTGGCCCGGCGCAGCGCGTCGACGTCCTGGGCGGTGACGGCACTGCCCCCGGTGCCGGCCAGCAGCACGGCGGTGCCCGGCGCCGGGTCGGCGGCCGGCCGCCGGTCGAACCGGGAGACGGCGCCGACGTGCGTCGTCGTCGCGGCGAAGGGAGCCAGGTACGCCGGGGTGAGCACGTCGGCGGGGAAGAACGCCAGCAGCCGGTCGGCGACGGTGTAGCCGGTGGTGTGCGGGGCGTCGTCCCGGTCGCCGGGCATGGCGGTGACCACGACGGGCACGCCCATCAGGCGCAGCAGCAGGGTCACCTCGACCGACACGTCGACGACGACGGCGTCGGGCCGGGCCCGCTCGACCCAGGCCGCCAGCTGGGCGGACCGGGTGCGCAGGCCCTCGTGCCGGCGGGGTGCCCAGTGCAGGGCACCACCGGCGGTGACGTGCTCGACGGTGCCGCCGGCGTCGTCGGCGAGCTGCACCCAGTCGGCGAAGGGGGCACCGGGCGAGGGCAGCGAGGACAGCCCGACGACGTCGTCGTCGAGCACCTCGGCGATCGCCGCCGCCCGGTGCAGGTGCCCCGACCCCTGGTGGTGGACGTACCAGCCGATCACAGCGCCGCGGCGGTGGCGTTCGACTCGACGAGCGAGGCGTACAGCTGCTCGTACCGGGTCACCATCGTCTCCACTGAGCAGTGCGTGCGGGCCCGCTCGCGGGCCGCCTCGCGGGACAGGCCCTCGGCCTCCGGGATCGCCGCGGCCAGCGCGGCGACGTCCCCGGCGGGGACCAGCCGGCCGACCTCGGGGGTGAGCACCTCGGGGATGCCGCCGCGGGCGAAGGCGACGACCGGGGTGCCACAGGCCAGCGCCTCGGCGACGACCAGGCCGTAGGGCTCGTCCCAGCACGGGGTGACCAGCGCGACCGAGGCCCGCCCGACGGCAGCGGCCAGCCCGGCCTGGTCCAGGTGGCCCAGGTGGGTGACGCCGCGGCCCAGGAAGGGGGCGATGGTGCGCTCGAAGTAGCCGGCGTCGACCACCGGGCCGGCGATCTGCAGCTCCCGGCCGGCGGCCAGGGCGGCCTGCACGGCGAGGTGGGTGCCCTTCTCCGGGACGATCCGGCCCGACCAGACCAGCGGCCCGCCGCCGGGTCCGGCCGTCCAGCTCGTCAGGTCGACCCCGTTGGGGACGACGCCCACCGGCTGGTGCACGCCGTCGACCCCGGACCACGCCGCGGCGGTGTGCCCGCTGACGGCGACCAGCGACACCGGGGAGGGCACGCTGGACTGCAGCGCGGACTCCAGCCAGGGCGTCGGTGGGCAGTGCAGGGTCGAGAGCATCGGCACCCGCAGGGCGGGGGCCATCGCGATCGGCAGGTAGTGCAGCGAGTGGTTGTGCACCAGGTCGAAGTCGTGGGCCCGCTCGCCGGTCAACGACATCATCAGCGACAGGTAGGCGTGGTGGTCCTCGAGGAAGACCTCGGGACCCATGCTCACGTCGGCCCGGGCAGCCGGGCTGACCCGCACCGGGCGGACGGGGAGCGCCTCGACGGCCAGCGAGGGGTCCGACCCGGGGCCGGCGAAGAGGGTGACGTCGTGACCGCGGGCGGTCAGGGACCTGGTCAGCTGCCAGACGTGCGCCTCGAGCCCACCGGCGAAGGGCTGGGCGATCGGGTAGCGGCTGGAGGCGATGAGCGCGATGCGCAGCGGCCGGGAACGGTCGGCGCGGGCGTGGGAGGGCAGCGGGGCCGACGGCGTGGGCACCGCGGGGACCGAGCGCAACCGGCGGCCACGGCGGGGCAGCGGCAGGGTGGCGGTCACGCGCGGGCCGGACGGGGGGACGGGTCGGTCACCGCGGGCTGGGTGAGGACGGGGCTCTCGGACAAGGACGGGCGACACCTCCTGGGCGGGGGCACACCTGAGGACCGGTGGAGCGGTCGGGGTGTGTCGGCTGGTGGCCTGCCCCGCTTCATGAGGCGACGACGTGGCGCGCAGCGCTGCAGCGTCGTCGGACCGGACCGCCTCGATCATCACAGACGGGGGGGCCCCCCGCACATCGGCCGGAGGTGCGTTCTCCCACCCCTCCAGCGGAACCCGCGCTTCCCCCCGTCCGGGTGATCTCGTGGAGGCGGTCCGGGGTAGCGGTTCGGTAGCGTTCCGCCACCGAGGCCTGGGTGTGGACACCGCGGCTGCGAGCGACCTGGAGGAACGCGTGAGCGAGCGCGGGGACGACCGACCGAGCGACGACGGCCGCGGGGGCGCCGGCGAGCAGCCCGGCCAGCCCGGGTGGTCCCCGGCCCCACCGGTGCCGGGGCGCCCCGGACCGGCCGGGCCGCCCCCGCAGCCCGGGTGGCAGGGCTCCGCCCAGCAGGGTCCCGCCCAGCAGGGTCCCGGGCAGCAGGGTCCCGGGCAGCAGGGCGGGTGGCCGGGCCAGCAGGGCTGGTCGGTCCCCCCGCAGCAGCCGGGCACCCCGCCCCGTCC
>NZ_CEEDOS010000041.1:20613-41245 GCF_979256525.1 Klenkia sp. AC732
GTCCCCCGCAGCCCGGCGGTCAGCAGGGCCCTCCCCCGGGCCCGGGCCGGCCTGGCCAGCAGCAGCCCTGGGGCGGCCGTGAGGAGACCCGCCAGTTCGGCGCGGTCCCCGGCCAGCAGCAGGGTCCCCCCGCCGGTCCGGCACCCCACGGCCAGCAGGGACCCCAGGGCCCGCTCGGCCAGCCGGGCCAGCAGGGCCAGCCGGGCCAGCCGGGCCAGCCGAGCCAGCCGGGCCAGCCGGGCCAGTGGGGCGGTCCGTCGTCCCCGCCCCCGGCCGGCGCGTGGTCGCCGTCCAGCGGGCAGCCCGCACCGTGGGCCGCCCAGCCGGCCAAGCGGTCGCGGAAGAAGCCGCTGCTCATCGGGGGCGCCGCGCTGCTGGTGCTGCTGCTCGTCGCCGGCGGGGCCTTCTTCTTCCTGCGCGGCGGCGACTTCACCTACGCCGGGCGGGACGTGGTCGAGCCCGAGACGGTGCTCACCGACGCCGAGTCCGCCGTCGACGCCTACGTCGACAGCCGCGGTGGAGCGAGCTCCGACGACACCTCGTGCTGGTTCCGCCACCGCAACGCCGACACCACCGACATCGAGGACGACCTGGTCTGCGGGCCGGTGCTCTTCGTCGACGGCGACCCGGCGGAGGCCTACCTGCTCCTGCCGGTCACCCCGTCGGGCGGTGACGGCGACGTGACGCTGACCGTGGCCACCGAGCCCACCGACCCCGCGCCGCAGGCGCTGCCCGACGCCGACCTGCTCAGCCGGCCCGACGGCACCACCCCGCCGTCGGAGGTGGACCTGGAGCCGCCGGCGCCGCCGGCCGCGGAGCCCGGCTACGAGGCCACCGGCCCCTTCGAGGACGTCGAGCTGACCGCGCCCGAGGGCGTGGCCACGCTGTCCGGGCCCGCCGCGCGGGTCACCGTCACCGGGCTGGGCCAGGCCGACCGGGTGGGCGCCGGCGACGACGCCCTCCGGCCCGCCGACGGCGAGGTCTTCCGGGTCTTCAGCTACACGATCGACACCGGCGAGGGCCTGTCCAACGACCCGCCGGCGCTGAGCTACTCCGTCGACGGCGTCGAGACACCGGTGGACACCTCGCTCGTCGTCCCAGGTGCGACCGTCGAGGGCCTGGTGTCAGCCCCCGAGGACGCCGACGTCGCCCTGGTCGTCGTGGACGGCGAGGCGACCCAGTCGCTGTCGCTGGTCGACGGCAGCCCCGGTGACCAGAACCTCGTCGTCACCACGCGGGCCAACCGGGACGCCGACCCGGTCCCGGCCCAGCAGGTGCCCGGGGTCATCAGCGCGCCCGGCCGGGTGACCACCCCGTTCACCTTCACCGTCACGGTGCAGAGCGCCGAGCTGACCTGGTTCTCCGGCACCAACGTCACGGTTCGTCCCTCCGCCCCGGACCGGGCGTTCCTGCTCATCGACACCGACCTGGTCGCCGACGGGCTCAGCGCCGGCGAGGGGCCGGCGGAGTACTGGCGGCTGACGCTGCCCGACGGCACCGTGGTCGCCTCCCAGGACGTGGTGGCCGACCCCTCGCTGATCGCGACCGCCTTCGACGTGCCGGCCGACTTCACCACCGGCACGCTGACCTTCGGCGGGGTGTTCACCTACCCCGACACCGCGACGGTCGACTTCGGCGCGGCGACGCTGTCCTTCCCGGTCAGCATCCCGGCGGGCTGAGCGCAGCCGCGGGCACAGCGCCACAGCAGCACCGGACCGGCCCGTCCACCCCGATCGGGGTGGGCGGGCCGGTCCCGGCTCCAGGCCCCTGGCACCGGGTGCCGAAGAGGGAGCTGGGTGCCACCGGTCTCCAGACCCACGGGGACGCCGAGGTGGCCACGACAGACGGGGCTCCAGGCAGCATGTCCGACACCGACCGCACCACGATCGACGACGTCCTCGCCGAGGGCTCCGTCACCAGCGTCTTCCAGCCCATCGTCGACCTGGACAGCGGCCGGGTCGTGGCCTACGAGGCCCTCGCCCGCGGTCCGCAGGGCCCGCTGCACCGGCCCGACGACCTCTTCGCCGCAGCGCGCGCCGCCGGCCGGCTGGCCGAGCTGGACGCGCTGTGCCGCAGCGCCGCCTTCCAGGCCGCTGTCACCCAGGGCCTGCTGGCCCCGCTGACGGTCTTCGTCAACGTCGAGCCCGAGGTGCTGGACTCCGCGCCGCTCGCCGACCTGCTGGCGATCGCCGAGGCCGCCCCGGCGGAGCTGCGCATCGTCGTGGAGATCACCGAGCGGGCGCTGGCCACCCGGCCGGCCGAGCTGCTGCAGACCGTGCAGCGGATCCGTGAGATCGGCTGGGGCCTGGCCCTGGACGACGTCGGCGCGGACTCCATGTCGCTGGCCTTCATGCCGCTGCTGCGCCCGGACGTGGTCAAGCTCGACCTGCGCCTGGTGCAGGAGCGCCCCGGCCCCGAGGTCGCCGAGATCATGAACGCGGTCAACGCCTACGCCGAGCGGACCGGTGCGCTGGTGCTGGCCGAGGGCATCGAGACCGAGGAGCACCTGGTCAAGGCCCTGGCGCTGGGCGCCACCCTGGGCCAGGGCTGGATGTTCGGGCGCCCCCAGCCCGGCCCGGCCACCCAGTTCGCCACCGCCGAGCTGGTCCTGCCCCCGGTCGCCGCCGACCCGCCGGGCGTCGACGTCTCCCCCTTCGCCTGCCTGCCCCCCGGCACCGTGCTGCGACGCTCGCCCAAGCTGCTGCTCATCGAGTTGAGCAAGCAGCTGGAGCGGCACGCCATGCGCCTGGGCGAGACCTGCGTGATCGCCTCCACGTTCCAGGACGCCCGCCACTTCACCCCCTCCACCGTGGAGCGCTACCGCGAGCTCGCAGCCCGCACCGGGTTCGTCTGCGCCCTGGGCGACGGGCTCAGCGCCGAGCCGCTGCCCGGGGTCCGCGGCGCCACCCTGGCCGCCACCGACGAGGTCCGCGGCGAGTGGGACGTCACGGTGATCAGCCCGCACTTCAGCGCCGCCCTGCTGGCCCGCGACCTGGGCGACGACGGGCCGGACATGGAGCGCGTGTTCGAGTTCGCGCTGACCTACGACCGGGTCACCGTGGCCCGGGCGACGCACGCCCTGGTGTCCCGGGTCGCGGCCCGGGAGACCCGGCAGCCGGTCGCACTCCAGTCCCGCGCCACGGCCACCACCGCGGCCCGGGTCCCGGAGACCGCCGTCCCGACGGCGGCCGTGGAGGGCTTGCTGCACCGGGCCCTGGCGGCCACCACCAGCGGCGTCGTCATCGTCGACCTGACCCTGCCCGACCAGCCGATGGTCTTCGTCAACCGGGCCTTCGAGGAGCTGGCCGGCTTCACCCGGGAGCAGGTGCTGGGCCGCAACTGCCGCTTCCTGCAGGCCCCGGACACCGACCTGGCCGCCGTCGCCCGGATCCGGGAGGCCATCGCGGCCGGCCGGGAGTGCCGGGAGACGTTGCTCAACCACCGCGGTCCCGACCGCACGCCGTGGTGGAACGAGCTGCACCTGGCCCCGGTGACCGACGCCGCGGGCCGGGTCGTGCAGTACATCGGCGTGCAGAACGACGTCACCGCCCGGGTCGAGGCCGAGCGCCGGCTGACCCGGGAGCAGGACCGCACCCGGCAGTACCTGGCCCGGATCGAGGAGCTGGCCTACACCGACCCGCTCACCGGGCTGCCCAACCGGCGGCGCCTGCAGGAGCAGGTCGAGCTGGCGCTGTGGGAGGCCTCCGCGTCGTCCACCGCAGTGGGGCTGCTGTTCGTCGACCTGGACGGGTTCAAGGCGGTCAACGACCGGCTCGGGCACGCCGCGGGCGACGAGCTGCTGGTCACGGTGAGCCAGCGGCTGCGCGCCCGGCTGCGGCGCAGCGACCTGCTGGCCCGCCTGGGCGGCGACGAGTTCCTGGTGGCACTGCCCGGCCTGGACCCGGTCCAGGGCGCGGCCGAGGCCGACCGGGTCGCCGAGGTCCTCGCGCACGCGGTCCAGGCACCGATCGACCTGCGCGGGGAGGCGATCGTCGTCGGTGCGAGCATCGGCCGCGCCGTCACCCCCGACGACGGCTGCGACTTCGCCACCCTGCTGCACACCGCCGACCAGCGGATGTACGCCGTCAAGCAGCAGCTGTCCCGCCGGGCGCTCACCGGCTGAGCGCCCGCGGGGTCAGCCCCGCAGCTCGGCCAGGATCGGCTTGGCGACGGCAAGCGCGTGGTTGGCCGCGGGCACACCGGCGTAGACGGCGGTGTGCAGGCAGACCTCGGCGATCTCCCCGTCGGTCAACCCGTTGTGCACCGCCGCCTTCACGTGCAGCGCGAACTCGTCCCAGTGCCGCAGCGACGCGGTGATCGCCAGGGTCAGCATGCTGCGGGCGCGGCGGTCCAGGCCGGGCCGCTGCCACAGGTCGCCCCAGGCGACCCGGGTGATGAAGTCCTGGAAGTCCGCGGTCAGCGGGGTCACCGCAGCGACGGCCCGGTCGACGTGGGCGTCGCCCAGCACCTCACGCCGGGTGCGCATCCCGGCCTCGCGACGCTCCTCGTCGGTGCTCACGCGGTGCCGCCCAGGTGCGTGAGCAGCGCCTCGGTGACCCGCTCGGGCTGCTCGACGTTGGCGATGTGCGCGGCCGGGCTCAGCTCCAGCAGCCGGGCCCCGGGGATCGCCTCGGCCAGTGCCCGCTGGTGCTCCGGCGGCAGTGCGGGGTCCTCCAGCCCGGAGACGACCAGGGTGGGGGCGGTGATCGAGGCCAGGTCGGCGCGCTGGTCCATGCCGCCGACCGCGGCACAGCAGGAGGCGTAGCCCTCGTCGTCGGTGCCGGCGATGGTCGCCCGCATCTGCGCGACGTGGGCCGGGTGCTCGGCCGCCCAGGCCGGGGTGAACCAGCGGCCGACGACGGCGTCGGCCAGCGACGCGGTGCCCTCGGTGCGGGCGGTGTGCGCGCGGTCCCGCCAGGCGTCGGGGGCCCCGGTGTGCGCGGAGCTGCACAGCACCGCCAGTCGGTCCACCCGGTGCGGCTCCCGGACGGCCAGGCGCAGCCCGGTCATCCCGCCGATGGACAGCCCGACGACGTGCGCCCGCTCCACGCCCAGCCGGTCCAGGAGGGCGATCGCGTCGTCGGCCAGGTCGTCGATGGTGGCGTCGCCGGGGACGGTGGGCGAGCCGCCGTGTCCGCGGGTGTCGTAGCGGACCACCCGGTAGCGCTCGGTCAGCGCCGCCAGCTGCGGCTCCCACATGGCCATCGTGGCGCCCAGGGAGTTCGAGAGCAGGACCACCGGGGCGTCCCGGGGGCCCTCCACCACGTGGTGCACGTCGATCGGGGGCACGGCGTTCTCCTCAGCTCTGGGCGATGGTGTGCGCGGCGAGGGCGGCGTCCACCTGGGCGGCGGCCTCCCCGACGTCGGGGGTGGCGGCGGCCAGCAGGGCGGCGACGTCGACGTCGGTCCGCCCGCCGACGACGTCGGCCAGGGTGCGGCCCTCGCGGGCGGCCTGCCGGACGGCGTCGGCGGCCGCGTCGTGGGCCGGCCCGCGGCCCAGGCTGCCGGTGAGCGCGTCGGCCAGCGCCCCGGCCAGCGACGCCCCGGACGCGGCGTCGACGACGGCGGCCATCCGGGCGGTGTCCAGGGTCAGCCCGCCCAGGCAGTCGGCCAGCCAGGCGGCCGCCGAGCCCACGGTGGACAGCAGCGCGGAGAGGGTGGGCCACTCGCTGTGCCAGGCACCGGCGGAGCGCTCGTGCTCCTGCTCCATGGCGCCGAAGAGGGTGCCGACCAGCCCGGGGGCCCGGCGGGCGCAGGCCCGGGCCGAGATCGCCGCGACCGGGTTGCGCTTGTGCGGCATGGCGCTGGACCCACCCCGCACCTGACCGCCGAGGCCCTCCCCGGTCTCCTGGGCCTCGGCGACCTCGGTCTGGGCCAGCAGGACCACGTCGACCGCGACGGTGGCCACGATCCCGGCCGCGGCGCCGAGCGCGCCGGCCAGGTCGGCGACCGGCAGCCGGGTGGTCGCCCACGGCACCGCGGTGGTCTGCAGCCCCAGCTCGTCGGCCAGCGCGGCCCGCAGGTCCACCCCGGACCCGCCGCTGGCGGCCAGCGTGCCGACGGCCCCGCCGTACTGCACGGGCAGGGAAGCGTCGACGGCGGCCAGGCGCGCGCGGGCGCCGTCCAGACCGGCCAGCCAGACGGCGGCCTTGAGCCCGGCGGTGGTCGGCAGCGCCTGCTGCATCAGCGTGCGGCCGATCGTGACGTCGTCCCGGTGGGCGGCGGCGAGCCGGGCCGCGGCGTCCGCGGCGGCGGCCAGGTCGGCGTCGATGGCAACCAGGGCGCGGCGGGCCAGCAGCAGCATGGCGGTGTCCAGCACGTCCTGGCTGGTGGCGCCCACGTGCACGGCCCCGCCGGCGTGCGGGCCGACCGCGTCGGTGAGCACCCGGACCAGCGGGGGCACCGGGTTCCCGGCGTCGGCGGCCTGCGCGACCACCCGGGCCAGGTCCAGCGCGCCGGGCTGACCCGCGACCCGGGTGACCTCGGCGGCCGAGGTCTCGGCGACCAGCCCGCAGCGCGCGGCCGCCCGGGCGAGCGCGGCCTCGACGTCGAGCAGGGCCTGCAGCCAGGCGTCGTCCGACACCGCCGCGGCCGCTCCTCCGCGCGCGAACGTCCCGTCCCAGAGCCCCGTCACGGGCCCATCCTGGCCGACGTCGTCACACCGCGAAGAAGACGGTCTCGGCGTCCCCCTGCAGCCGGACGTCCAGCCACCAGCCGTCCTCGGTGGGCTGCGCGACCAGGGTGGCCCGGTCGGCCTCGGACAGCGCGGAGAGCACCGGGTCGGCGGCGTTGGCCTCGACCTCGTCGGCGAAGTACAGCCGGGTGACGACCCGGTCCAGCAGGCCGCGGGCGAACACCGAGACGTCGACGTGCGGGGCCTGCCAGCCGCCCTCGCCGTCGGGCACCGGGCCCGGCTTGAGGGTGCAGACGGCGTACTCGCCGTCCCCGGTGGAGGAGCGGCCGAAGCCGCGGAAGCCCGGCGTCGACGCCTCGCCGCGCGGGTCGTCGGGGTGCGCGAAGCGGCCGTCGGGGTCGGCCTGCCAGGTCTCCACCATCGCGTCGGGGACGACGTCGCCGTTGCCGTCGAGCACCCGGCCGCGCAGCCACACCGCCCCCGGCGTGCCCTCGGCGACGGCGAACGGGCCGTCCGGCCAGGTCAGCCCGATGGCCAGGTAGGGGCCGACGGTCGCGCTCGGCGTCGTGGGCAGGGTGACCGGCTCGTCGAGGAAGCCGGTGCCGCGGCGCGGGGTGCCGGGGCGCCGGTCGTTGGTCTCGTCGGCGTCCCGGACCAGCGGGGAGTCGTGGTCGGTCACGCGACGTCACCGTCGTCAGCACCGTCGTCGTGGCTCTCGAAGGGCGTCTGCTCGACGCCCCGCAGCACGATGTCCCAGCGGTACGCCAGCGCCCAGTCCGGCTGGGTGCGACCCAGGTCGAAGGTGGCGACGGCGCGGTCCCGGGCGGCCGGGGGGATGGCGTTGAAGATGGGGTCCTGACCGAAGAGGGGGTCGCCCGGGAAGTACATCTGGGTGACCAGGCGCTGGGTGAACGCCGTCCCGAACAGCGAGAAGTGGATGTGCGCCGGCCGCCAGGCGTTGTGGTGGTTGCCCCACGGGTACGCGCCGGGCTTGACGGTGGTGAACTCAAAGCGACCCAGCGCGTCGGTGACCACCCGGCCCAGCCCGTCGAAGTGCGGGTCCAGCGGGGCCGGCCAGTTGTCCACCACGTGCCGGTAGCGGCCGGCGGCGTTGGCCTGCCAGATCTCCAGCAGCGCCCCGGGCACCGGGCGTCCGCCGCTGTCCAGCACCCGGCCGAAGACGACGATCCGCTGGCCCTGGGCCTCCCCGCCGGAGCGCAGCGTCAGGTCGCCGTCGCCGGGGGCCACCCGGTCCTCCCCGAGCACCGGGCCGGTGACCTCGGTGAGCCGGTGCGGCAGGTCGACCGGGGTGCGCAGCGGTGCCCGGGTGCCGGTGGACCGGTAGCCGGGGGACGCGACCGGCGTGCGCTGGCCGGGGTCCTCCCGCAAGTAGCGCGGCAGCACCAGGCCACTGCTCGTCGGGGTGGCGGTCATGGCGGGGAACGTACGACGTGACGCCGGTCTCTGGCACTCTCGTGCTCCCACTCAGCGGAAGGACCACCGATGGCCGGCGGCAGCACCGGGGCGGGGCGGTCGGTGACCTCCCGTGCCCTGCGCGTCCTGGACGCCTTCGACGTCGACCACGCCCGGCTGACGCTGTCCGAGATCGCCGGGCGCAGCGACACCCCGCTGACCACGGCCCACCGGCTGATCGGCGAGCTGACCGCCTGGGGAGCACTGTCCCGGCGCCCGGACGGGCGCTACGAGATCGGCCGCAAGCTGTGGGACCTCGGGCTGCTGGCCCCGGTGCAGGCCGAGCTGCGCCAGGTGGCCAGCCCCTTCCTGCTCGACGTGCACACCGCGACCCGGGACACCGTCCACCTCGCCGTCCGGGACGGCGCGACCGCGCTCTACGTGGACCGGGTGTCGGGCCGGGAGTCCGTGCCGGTGGTCAGCCAGGTCGGCAGCCGGCTGCCGCTGCACGCCGTCGGCGTCGGCAAGGTGCTGCTCGCCGCCGCCCCCGACGACGTCGTCGAGCAGGTGCTGCGCTCCCTGACCCGGGAGACCCGGCACACCGTCGTCGAGCCGGCCCGCCTGGCCCGCGAGCTGGCCGAGGTCCGCCGGACCGGCGCCGCCCGGACGTCGGAGGAGATGAGCCTGGGCGCCGCCTCGGTCGCCGTCCCGGTGACGGTGGTGCGGGGGGCCGGGGGCCGGGCGGTGGTCGCCGCGGCGCTGGGCATCGTCGTCCCCACGCACCGGGCCGAGCGCGACCTCCCCCGACTGGTGCCGGTCCTGGAGGTCGCCGCCCGCGGCATCGGCCGCGAACTGGCCCGCACAGACGAGTTCCGCTGACCCCCCCACCCGGAGACCCCCAGCCGCGATGATCATGGGCTTCTCGCCGCTGGACACCCCGGTGACCGCGTGTCCAGCGGCAACGACCCCGTGATCACGGCCGGGGGCCCCGGCAGGGCGAGGGCGCTTCCGGCCAGTGGCAGGGCGGTCTCGCCGGGTGGACGTCATCGTGGTCACACTCCTGCCGTGCGTACTCAGGTGGGGATCATCGGGGCCGGTCCGGCCGGGCTGCTGCTGTCGCGGATGCTCGCGGTGCAGGGCATCGAGTCGGTCGTGCTGGAGAACCGGTCGCGGGACTACGTGGAGGCGCGGATCCGGGCCGGCATCCTCGAGCAGCACACCGTCGACACCCTCCGGGACGTCGGCATGGGCGCCCGGCTGGACCGCGAGGGCCTGGAGCACGACGGCATCTACCTGCAGTACCCGGGCACCCGGCACAAGCTGGACTTCCCCGAGCTGTGCGGGCGCAACGTGTGGATCTACGGCCAGTCCGAGGTGGTCAAGGACCTCATCGCCGCCCAGCTGGACGACGGTCCCCCGCTGCTCTTCGAGGTCTCCGACGTGCAGCCCCGCGACGTGGACACCGACTCCCCCTCCATCGCCTTCACCGACGCCGACGGCGTGGCCCAGGTGCTGGAGTGCGACGTGATCGCAGGCACCGACGGGTTCCACGGCGTCTCCCGGCCGATCGTCACCGCGGCCACCGACGGGCAGCTGTGGGAGCGCACCTACCCCTTCGCCTGGCTGGGCATCCTGGCCGACGTCGCCCCGAGCACCGACGACCTGATCTACGCCTGGCACCCCGACGGCTTCGCCATGCACTCGATGCGCTCGCCGTCGGTGTCGCGGCTGTACATCCAGGTCGACCCGACCGAGAAGATCGAGGACTGGTCCGACGACCGGGTCTGGGAGGCGCTGGCCACCCGGATGGCGCTGCCGGGCTGGGAGCTGCAGACCGGGCCGGTGACCGAGAAGTCGATCCTGCCGATGCGCTCGTTCGTGTCCTCCCCGATGCGGCACGGCCGGCTGTTCCTGGCCGGGGACGCCGCGCACATCGTGCCGCCGACCGGCGCCAAGGGGCTCAACCTCGCCGTCGCCGACGTGACCCTGCTGGCCGCGGCGCTGGTCCGGCTGCTGGCGGAGGAGGAGACCGACCTGGTCGACGCCTACTCGGACAAGGCGCTGGCCCGGGTCTGGCGGTGCACGCACTTCTCCTGGTGGATGACCTCGATGCTGCACACCCACGGCGACGAGTTCGACGCCCAGCTGCAGCTCTCGCAGCTGCAGCGGGTCTGCAGCTCGGAGGCGGCCGCCCGCGAGCTGGCCGAGATGTACACCGGGCTGCCGGTCGCCCCCTGAGGCTCACGCCCGGACGTCGACCCGCTCAGACTCGGGCTCGGTCGCCGTAGCCCGGCCGGAGCCGACCAGCGTGGCGACGACGCCGACCACCGCGTAGGCGGCCAGCACCCAGCACGCCTGGGCCACCCCGCTGCCGCCGAAGTAGACGATCCCGCGCACCGCGTCGGTGCCGGCGCCCGGCGGCAGCCACGGACCGATCGCGGACCAGAACGGCGGCAGCAACGGGGCCGGGTAGGCACCGCCGGCGCTGGGGTTGCCCAGGATGACGAACAGCACGATCGCCAGGCCGATGCCGACCAGCCCGGTCCACACCTGCAGCGCCATGGTGAAGGCGCCGACGGCGAAGACCAGCAGGGCCCCGAGGAGGGTGAGCGCCAGGGTGTGGCCGCCCTCCAGCGCGCCCAGGACCGGGCCGGCGATCAGCGCACCGCCCAGTCCGCTGACCAGCGCGTAGACGGCCAGCGCGCCCAGCCGGGTCGCACCCCGGCCCCGGGTGAGCGGCCGGGAGCCGGCGCTGATGCCGATGATCGAGGCGACCAGGTAGCCGCCCACCACCCAGCCCACGGCCAGGTAGAAGGCGGACAGGCCCCGGGCGTCGCCGTCCCCCGCGGGCAGGACGTCGGTGGTGGTCAGCGTGCGCGACTGCGCCGCGTCTACCGCGGTCAGCACCTGCTCCAGCGCCGCGCTCACCGCACCGCCCTCGGCGCCGGAGACCAGCAGCACGTCCGCGGTGCCGGTGCCGGGCAGGAACGCGCCGTCGACCTCCCGGTCGGCGATGGCCTGGCGGGCGGCGTCCTCGCTGTCGTAGGCGGTGGCGTCCAGCGGACTGCCGTCCAGGCCGTCGAGCTGGGTGACCAGGGAGTCCGCGGTGCCGGCCGGGGCGCCCGCGGGCGCGACGACGGCCAGCGGGACGTCCCGGGGGGTGGGCGAGTGGAACGCGCCGACGTAGCTGAGCACGAAGCCCAGCTGCAGCAGCAGGACGCCGACGACGAGGACCGCTGCGCGCCGGGTCACCCCCGGCAGCAGCTCCCGGCGGGGCGCCTCGTGCAGACCGTGCTGGCTCATCGTCTCTCCTCGATACCGATGCGTATCCGATACGCACGAGTATGCTCCGGGGCGTGGAACAGGCAAGCCCGATCGACGTGACGGTGCGCACCCGCCCACGCCGTGACGAGGTCCGCGCCCGGGTGCTCGCGGCCGCACGCGTCGTCTTCGCCGATCGCGGCTTCGCCGGGGCGAGCACCGACCAGGTCGCCGCCGCGGCCGGGTTCACCAAGGGCGCCGTCTACTCGAACTTCGGCAGCAAGGACGAGCTCTTCCTGGCCCTGATGGACGCCGAGGGCGCCGCGAGGGTCGCTGCCGTCGAGCAGGCCCTGGACGGCACCACCGACCTGCCCGGCGCCCTGGCCGTCGTCGGGGCCGAGCTGTCCCGCCGGGACACCTCGTGGCAGCTGCTCTACCTGGAGTTCTGGCAGCGTGCGGTCCGCGACCCCGACGTCCGGACGGCGTTCGTGGCCTCCCGCCGCGAGCTGCGTACCCGGGTCACGGAGGTGGTCGAGCGGTTCCTCGCCGACCACCCGGTGCGCACCGGCTGGGACGCCGGCAGCCTGACCCTGGTGCTCCTCGCGCTGACGAGCGGCCTGGCCCTGGAGGCCCTGCCCGACCCCGACGCCGTCCCCGACGACGTGCTGCCGCGGGTGCTGGCCGACCTGCTGGACGAGATCCCGTGAGGGCAGGCCGACACGCGGGCCGACACGTGGGACGAGTGGGGCGGGTGGGGCCAGGACTGTCACACTCGCCAGTGATCGGGCGGTGCCGTTCGGTGACTTCTGCTGGCGCGACGGAACGGTCCGCGCACGTACGGTCAGGACATGCTCTCGACGCTTCTGGTCATCGGTGGTGTGCTCGTCGCGCTGGTGCTGCTGCTGGTCCTCATCGTGACCCTCAGCGCCCGCCCCTCGGACAAGCGCGGCACCACCACGAGCTCGCGCACCCCGGGCTGGGTCGTCGACCAGGGCCAGAAGCACCCGGACGCGTGGTCGCCGCTGTCGAACACCAGCACCTCCATCCGCGCCACCCGCTGAGACAGGCGCACCGGAGCCGGTCCCCGGGACCGACCGTCGCGTCGGTGACCGTCGACGGGTCGCGGCCGTGACGCTGCTCCTCCCACTCGGCCGGCTGCTGACCGTCCTCGACCTCGCCACCCCCGGCCACCCCGACCCGCGGTCGGCTCACGGCTACGTGCAGGTCCTGGGAAACCCGGTCGGCCTGTCGGGGGCCGCCCTGCACCTCTGGTCGGCCTGCCACGGCCCCTTCGACGCCCCGGGACCCTGGGACCGCGACCACGCCGCGACCCGGGCCGTGGCGTGGGGACTGGACCCCGCCGACGTCGCGGCCGGCTGGACCGAGCTGGACACCGGAGGGCTCGTCGTGGACCTGGTGGACGACGTCGACGGCCGCCGGGCGTGGGCGCGTTCGCACACCCTGCACCCGCTGGTGCCCGGCCTCGGCGAGGTGCCGGGGGCGCCCGGCCTGCACCACCTCGGCCTGCCCGGCGTGCCGGCTCTCCCCCTGGTGCAGGTCTCCCGGGCGCTGCGCGACGTGTGCGCGTGGGGTCCGCTCTTCGCCGACGTCTGGGCCGACGTCGACTGGCACGCCGCCGGGTACCGGGACACCGGGGCCGACGAGCCGCGGCTCACCGATCCCGACCTGCTGCTGGCCGACCTGGTGGCGTCCCTGCCGGCGCTGCTGTCGACCCGGACCGCCCACCTCGACCCGTCCTCGACGGCGGGGGGTGCACCGTGAGCGGCGGTCCGTGGCTGCTGCCGGTCGGCTACCGCCTGGGCGCCGAGACCCTGCCGCGCCCGGTGGCCGGGTCGGTGCGGCTGGGCTGGCGGCGCCTGGGTCTGGACGCCGACCAGACCCGGGTCTGGGACCTCGCGCACGGTGCGGTCGAGGACACCGACCACGGCCGGGACCTGCTGGTGGAGCGGGCCGCCGGCCTCGGCGTGCCCTCCCCTGCCGCCGTGGTGGCCCGGCTGACGGAGCGCTCGCTGCTGGTCGAGCTGCCCGTGGGCGGACCCGACCTCCTCGCCGCGGCCGGTCGGCTGCGGGCCCGCCCGCTGCTGACCGGGCTCGGCATCGGCCGCGACGGCAGCACGAGCGTGCTCGGCCTGCCCGGGTACCCGGTGCTCGAGCTGTCCCGGTCGAGCATCCGGCGGTGGGAGGACACCGCCGCCTCACCGGACCTGGTGGAGGCCGCCGAGCTCGCCGTCCTGCGGGCCTGGGACCAGGCCGACCCCGACGTCGACGCCGATGCCGCGCCGACGCCGACCACCGCCGAGGTGGCCGGTGCGCTGGTGGGCGTGGTCGCCGACCTGCCCGCCCTGCTCGCCCGCAGCTGCGGCTACCTGGACCTCGCCGACCCCGCCGTCTGAGTCCGCCGGCGACGGCCGGTC
The DNA here is from genome assembly GCF_979256525.1 of Klenkia sp. AC732. Taxonomy (NCBI): domain Bacteria; kingdom Bacillati; phylum Actinomycetota; class Actinomycetes; order Geodermatophilales; family Geodermatophilaceae; genus Klenkia; species Klenkia sp. AC732. The sequence continues at coordinate 34,357 of NZ_CEEDOS010000041.1, forward strand.
CTGCAGCTCGATCGTCGACGCTGGACCGGTCCGGCGGGTGTCCCCGGCGGGTCAGTCACCGATCATCAGCTCCGCCGCCCGCTCCCCGATCGCCACCGCGGTGGCGGCGGGACCGCGGGTGGGCACCGTGGGCAGCACCGAGGTGTCCACCACCCGGAGCCCATCGACCCCACGCACCCGCAGGTGCTGGTCCACCACCGCGCCCGGGTCGTCGTCGGGGCCCATCCGGGCGCTGCCGGCCAGGTGGATCGCGGTGGCCAGGTGCGCCACGGCCCACGCGTCGAGCGCCCGGTCGTCGGCCAGCACGTCGTCGGGCAGCCCGGTGCGCGCGGCCACCAGCGGTGCCATCGCCCTCGTCCGCAGCAGGTCCGCGGCCAGCCGGACGACGGCCCGCACCTGCCGGCGGTCGGCCTCGGCGGTGAGGTACCGGTACTCGATCCGCGGCTGCACGGACGGGTCTGCGCTGGTCAGCGACAGCCGGCCGCGGCTCTCCTCGGCCTGCAGGGCGACGCCCAGGTACAGGTCGTCCCGGGTCCGGGCCTGCTGCCACAGCTTCTGCAGCGACGTCCCCCGCAGGGCCCGCAGGGTGGCCGCCGGGCGGCGCAGCACCTCGGTGAGCCCGGACAGCGCGTGCCCGTCCGAGCGGGACAGCATCACCCTGCTGAACGGCTTGAGCCACGGCATGACCTCGAGGTGGTCGGTCGTGTTCAGCGCGGTGGTCAACGGCAGCATCCCGCGGCGCATCGGGGTGGCCCGGGCAGGCTGGTACGTGACGTAGAGGTCGGGGTGGTCGGTGAAGTCGGCGCCCACCCCGGGCAGGTCCAGCAGCGGGGTCACCCCGGCGGCGCGCAGCTGGTCGGCCGGGCCGATGCCCGAGAGCATCAGCAGGTGCGGCGAGCCCACGGCACCGCAGGCCAGGACCACCTCGGCCGCCCGGTGCTCGGTGCCGTCGGCGGTGCGCACGCCGACCGCCCGGCCCCGCTCGACCAGCACCCGGACGACGGGGCTGTCCCCGCGCACCGTCAGCCCGGGGTGCGCGCGGCGCGGGGAGAGGTAGGCCATCGCGGTGTTCACCCGGACGCCGTCCCGGACGTTGACCGGCACCGGCCCCACCCCCGGCGCGGCGTCGCCGTTCTTGTCCGGCTCCGACGGGTGGCCCAGCTCGAGGCAGGCCGCGGTGAAGGCGTCGCTGACCGGGTGCGGGGCGGTGGTGCGGGTGACCGGCATCGGGCCGGTGGTGCCGTGCAGCGGGTCGCTCTCGCTGCGCTCGAAGCTGGGCAGCAGGGCCTCGTGGGACCACAGGTCGTTGCCGCGGGCGGCCCAGCCGTCGCAGTCGGCGCGGGTGGCCCGGATGAAGTAGGTGCCGTTCAGCGCACTGGAGCCCCCCAGCACGCGGCCCCGGGGGACCGGCCAGCGGACGCCCTCGGTGAGCTCGCCGGTGAGGTCCCAGTTCGCCGGGTGCCCGGGGACGGCGGCGCCCATCGTGGCCGCGTCCCGGACCGTCGCCGGGAAGTCCTCGGGCTGCCGGTGGTCCGCCCCGGCCTCCAACAGCAGGACGGTCCGCCCGGCGTCCACCAGCCGGGCCGCGAAGGCGCAGCCCGCCGACCCGCCACCGACCACGACGACGTCGTACCCGGTCACCGGACCCCCTCCGGCGACACCAGCACCGTCCCCGCCCGCACCCGGGCGGCGTCCTCGGGGTGCAGCCCGATCCCGAGCACGACGCCGGCGGCCAGCTCGCCCGAGCGCAGCTGCCCGACCACCCACGGGCCCCGGCCGGTCAGCCGCTGCGACTCCGTGACCTCGAACCTGGTCACAGCCCCAGGACCCCCGGCAGGTCCAGCCGGCGGACCTTGCCCGTGGACGTGCGCGGCAGCTCCCCCACCGGGTGCAGCGACTTGGGCCGCTTGGCCGGCGCCAGCCGCTCCCGCGCCCAGGCACCCAGCTCCTGCGCCGTCACCGCACCGACGTAGGCCGCGACCACCCGCTGCCCCCAGTCCTCGTCCGGGACGCCGACCACCGCGGACTCCACCACCGCGGGGTGCGCGTCCAGGACGGCCTCCACCTCGGCCGGGTAGACGTTCACCCCGCCGGAGATGACCAGGTCCTCCCGGCGGCCGTCCAGCCAGACCACGCCGTCCGCGTCGACCCGGCCCAGGTCGCCGACGGTGACCCGGTCGCCGTCCCAGGCGGCAGCGGTCTTGTCCGGGGCGCGCCAGTACTCGAACCGGGCCCACCGCGGGACGGCGCACCACAGCTGGCCGCGCTCGTCGGTGCTGAGCGTCCGCCCCGGCCGGGCGCGCCCGACGCTGCCGGGGTGGGCCAGCCAGTCGGCGGTGGAGCAGACGGTGAACTGGGCCTCGGTGGAGCCGTAGAACTCCCACACCGACCCCTCGGGCAGCGCGGCGACGACGGCCCGCTTCACCGGCTCCGGGCAGGGCGCCCCCGCGTGCGCGAGCAGCCGGAAGGAGGACCAGTCGACGTCCTCGCGCAGCAGCCGCTGCAGGTGGGTGGGCACGCAGAACGCCGTCGTCGGCCGCTCCCGGGTGATGACGGCGGCCGCGCGTGCCGCGTCGAAGGGCCCGGGCAGCAGCACCTCACCACCGGCCAGCAGGGTGTGCGCGGCGAAGCGCAGCGGCGCGGAGTGGTGCAGCGGGGACAGCACGAGGTGCCGGTCGGCCGGGCCGAAGCCCCACAGGTCGATCTCCTCGGTGGCCAGTGCGCGGGCGTCGTCGTCCCCGAGCACCCCGGACCACACGCCCTTGCGGCGGCCCGTCGTCCCGGACGTGTAGTGCATCGGACGGGCCAGCGGGAACGGCGCGAGCGCCGTCTCGGCGTCACCCAGCACGGCGGCGGGGTCGTCGCCCAGGTCCAGCGCGGGGTCCGCGTCGGCCACCAGCTCGGCCCGCTCACCCGCCGGCAGCGCCGGGTCCAGCACCACCGGGACGACGCCGGTCCGCAGCGCGCCCAGCACCGCGGCCAGCAGTGCCGGGGACGCCGAGGCCGACACCACCACGCGGTCCCCGCGGCCGACCCCGCGGGCGACCAGCCCGGCGGCGGCGCGACGCTGGTCGACCTCGCTGTCGGCCGCGCGCACCACCGGGACGTCGGTCAGCACGGCAGCGCCGCCGGTGCCTGGCCACGGCGCACGAGTTCCGCCTGGACGGCCTGCAACCGGCTCCGCCGCTCGCCCAGCCGCTGCTCGAGCCGGACCCGGGTGAACTGCTCGGGGTCCCCGACCAGCGGCACGGGGCGGCCGAAGCGCTTCATCAGCGGGACGGCCGCCTTGCCCTGGGGCACCAGGGCGAGCAGCTCGCCGGTGGCCTGCACCGAACCGATCAGCAGGGTGCGGGCGTTCTCGAGCTGCTCGACCGACCAGGTCGCGGGGTCCCCGCCGGCCAGCACGTCGAACCGGTCGGCCAGGTACAGCAGGTCCCCGCCACCCAGCGCCGGGGCCGATCCCGGCCGCCCCCACGCCCACGGGTCTGCCGGGTCCGCGGCGTCGGCGGCCCGCAGGGAGAACACCTGCACCACGCCCACCCCGCAGGCCGGGCAGGGCCCGTTCCAGGCCCAGCCCTGCGCGCCGGAGTCCGCGACCGGGGTCATGCCCTGCACCGGCAGCGGCCGGCCGCAGGTGTGCGTGCGGGCCTCCAGCAGCATGGCCAGCTCCCGCACGCCACGGACCGCGGGCCCACCGCGCAGCAGCACCCGGCTCGGCCACTCCCGCGCCGCCCGGGCCTGCAGCGGCAGCACGGGGAGCCACGCCACCGCCAGGACGACGAACGGGGCCAGCATGGAGGGCTCCTGCGGGTTGCCGTCGCCGTAGACGTACCAGAGCAGGAAGGCCCCGATGACGCCGCAGACGACGGTGGCCAGCCGGGCGACGAAGAAGCCCTGCTGGTAGTCCCCGGAGTGCAGCGCCCGCTTCACCCCACGCCAGGACAGCGCGCTGAGCAGGAACAGCGTCCCGGAGAACAGCACCGTCTTGACCAGCGACAGGAACACCCCGTCCGGCCCGGTCCAGGTGGCCGCCAGCAGCCACAGCGACAGCACGAGCAGGCCCAGCGGCATCAACGCCATCAGCGCGACACCGACGAGCACCGACACCGGGGGGCGCAGCTCGCGCAGACCGCGCAGCACCTCCCGGGTGGGCGGCCCCTCCCCCGCCGGGGGCCGGGCCGCGGCCAGGACCTTGCGCGTCTCCATCAACGGCGGCAGCTGCCCGGGCCGGCTCATGACCCGACCCTGACACACGGCGGGCGCGGCCACAGCCGTCGTCCGCAGGTCCGCGTGCTCCGCGCAGCGCGCACGGCCCGCCACTAGGCTCGGCCGCGACGACCGGACGAGGGAGGACCAGTGCCCAGCGAGGCCGAGGCCGCACGAGCACAGTCCTGGCAGGCTGCCCACGCGCAGGCCGACGACGGCCGGTTCGAGCCGCGGGTGCTCTCGGCGCTGCGCGCGGCCGGGTGGGTACCCGGTCGGGCGCTGGAGCCCGGCCTCCTGGAGGACTGGGAGGACGACATGGCGGCCCTGAGCCGGTTGGTGCCGGCGGTCTCTGCCCACCCGCTCGCCCGGGCGGCGGTCTCGGAGTTCGGGGGGCTGCACCTGGAGGTGGCGGGGACCCCACCCGTCCTGGTCTACCCCGCCGACGAGCACCTCGACCCGGAGGCCGCACTCACCGCGTCCCGGGAGGTCGACGAGGCCCTCGCCCCGATCGCCCTGGTCGCCGACGGGTGGCCCACCACCGTGGTCACGACGTCCACGGGTCGGACGCTGGCCGTCCGTGGCGGCCGCGTCCACCCCCTGGGGCCCGACGTCGTCTCCGGGCTCACGTCACTGCTCCTCGGGCCCACCCCCGACACGGGCGTGCCGGCGTGAGCGCACCGCTGCTCTTCCCCGTGGGCCACCTGCTGGGTGCCTCCTACCCGCGCGCCGGGTCTCCCGAGCACGTCGTCCAGGTCCGGGTCGGCCCCGAGGTCGTCGACCTCGACGACACGTCCTTCTCGCTGTGGGCGCTGGCCCACGGCCTCCCCGGGCACGGCCCCGAGGACCCGTGGACCCGCGAGGCCGTGGAGCAGGCCGCCCAGGCACAGGGGCTGACCGACGCCGCCGCCCTCCTCGACGCGCTGCTCACCGACCGGCTGCTCGTCGAGGTGGCGGTGGAGCCGGCTCCGGCCGTGGCCTTCGCGGAGCAGCACCGCCTGCTCCCGCTCGTCGAGGGCCTCGGCAACGACCCGGACGCACCCCAGCTGTGGTCCGTCGGTCCCCCTGGGCAACCCCTGGTGACGGTGACGGCGGCCGCCTTCGACCTCTTCGAGTGGGCGCACATGGACACCGACCTGTGGGCTGCGTGCCAGGCCGCCGCCCGGAGCGCCCGTGGTGTCGGACGCACCGACCCGGTGTCGACCGAACCGGAGCTGCTGCTGCTGGCCCTGGTGGAGAGCCTGCACCAGCTGACGACCCCCGGGGTCGTCTGCCTGGACACCCGGCTGGCCGCCTCGTGACCCGCCTGCTCGCCGTCGGCCACTCGATGGGCCCGGTGCACCTGACCCCCGGCGCGGCACCGGACCACCACGCCGTCCGCATCGGGTGGGAGTCCCACCGCCTCAGCGACCCCGACCAGGTGGTCGTCTGGCGGCTGGCCCACGGTGACCCGGAGGGGGTCCCGGCCACACCGGAGAGCGTGTCGTCGGCGGCCACCGCTGCCGGGGTGCGCGACCCCGGGGGCGCCCTGGCGTCCTTGGTCGGTCCCGGCCTGGTCGTCGAGGTCGCAGAGGAGAACGCCGAGGCCTTCGCGCGGGCGCACCGGGTCCAGCCGCTGCTGGCCGGGCTGGGCAACAGCGCCGAGGACCCCATGGACTCGATCGGGTTGCTCGGTCTCCCGCCGGCGGCCCGGGTCCGCCCGCGGGTGTTCGAGGTCTGGCGCTGGGCCCACCTGTGGCCGGACCTGTGGTCGGCCGCCGAGGGCCTGGCCGCAGCGGGCGCCGGGGACGACGGCGAGCCCCGCTCGACCGCCGCCGACGAGCTGCTCGGGCTCCTGGACGCGGTCCAGGAGCTGCTGTCGGCCGGCGCCGTCCACCTCGACGTCGCCCGCGGGGGCCGACCGGTCCGCCGGCACGAGCTCCGACCGCTGCGCTGACCCGGCCCACCCCGACTCCGGCCCGCTGACCGGGTCGCTCAGCGGGCGGGCGCCCGGTCCCGGGTGAGTGCGGCGACCGCGTCGTCCACCGGGCCCAGGTGGCGCTCGCGCCCGAGCTCCGCTGCCGCGTGCTCGGGCAGGACGCGCTCGCGGCCGGTGAGCGCGGGTGAGTCGTCGGTCCAGCGCACCTCGACCTCACGCAGCACACCGTGCGGCTCCTCGGGGCCCGCCGGGCACAGCACGCCCCAGAACGCGTGGCGCAGCCAGTCGCGCGGCAGCCCGACCTCGGCCGGCAGCTCGGCCAGCAGGGCCGCCACCGGCAGGACGACGCCGCGGTCGGGCACCCCGTCCAGCCCGGCCAGCAGCACCACCGGGCGACCGTGCGGGGTCACCGAGACGCGCACCAGCAGGCGCAGGGACCGGCCATGGGGGCCGGCGAGGGAGACCAGGGCGCTGACGGTCCGCCGGTCGCCCTCGACGTCCACGGTGAAGCACTCCCCGGTGGCCGGTCCCCAGACCGGTCCGGCGGGGGCGTGCGGCGGCCCGGCCGGCGGGTGCACCGGCCGTCCCCCCGGCGCTCGCGGCGGCACGGGCGGAAGTGGCCGCGGCAGCCCCGTCTGCGGAGGACCGGACGGGTGCCGGGGCGGTGTCGGAGCCCCACCGGGACGCCCTGGCTGGGTCGGGGGGGCCGCCGGCCAGTCCGGCTCCCTGTCGTTGGCCGCGGCCCGGGACGCGCACGCCCGCCGGGTG
>NZ_CEEDOS010000042.1:0-40665 GCF_979256525.1 Klenkia sp. AC732
TCCCACGACCCCGCCGCCACCGGTCACCCCGCCGGCAGCAGCCCCACCGGAGGCCGCACCGCCACCCGGGTCACCCGCCCCCACGTCCGCACCGGAGCCGGCCGCGACGAGGGACAGGCCGACCCCGAGCGTGTCGGACTGGGCGACGTCGTCGTCGGCGCCGTCGGGGAAGTCGAACGTGAGCACCAGGCACTGTGGGCCGGCCAGCGCGAGCCGGGTGACGGCCCCGCCGGTCAGCGCGAGGGCGGCGGGCGCGGTGGCGGCCACGCAGGTGCCGTCGTCGTAGCGGCCGGCGGCGATCGAGGCGGACACCTGACCGGCCAGGTCACCCTCGTCGGCAGCACAGGTCTGGTCGCCGGCCCGCACCTCCGGGCGCAGACAGTCGTTCTCCTGCTGGTCCAGCGTCACCACCGAGACGCCCAGCCGGTCAGCCTGGTCGGCCCACGCGTCGGGCAGGTCGACCGGGGTGGACCAGGTGGCGCCGGGCAGCAGCTGGGTGCCGGCCCACGCGGTCCCGGCCGGGGCCAGGACCGCCAGCACGACGCCGGCCAGCGCGGCCACGGCGACCGGGCGGCGGTGGGGACGGGGGTGTGGCACCCGGCCATCCTGGGACGGCGGGGGCAGGCCCGGCATCGTCTGTCTTGATGATGCGCCGCGCGTGCGGGCCCGCCCACGATCGTCCCGTGCACCCCGCGACGCGCGTCCTCCGTCACCTGCTGACGTGGCTGCTCGGCCTGCTGCTGCTGGGCGCGACGGCGGCCGCGCTCACCGTCGCGCTGTACCCGCGGGTCACCGACGGCCAGGCGCTGGCGGTGCTCAGCGGCAGCATGGAGCCACGCATGGCGGTGGGCGCGATGGTCTTCACCCGGCCCGTCGACCCGGCCGAGGTCGCCGTGGGCGAGGTGATCACCTTCGTGCGTCCCGGCGGACAGGGCGAGCTGGTCACCCACCGGGTCGTCGGCGTCGACGCCACCGGACCGGTGCCGGCCTTCACCACCCAGGGCGACGCGAACGACGTCGCCGACCTCGACCCGGTCCCCGCCGCTGCGGTCGTGGGCGCACCGCAGTGGGTCGTGCCCGAGCTGGGCCGCTGGGCGGCGGTGCTGCACAGCCCCAAGGGGCTCGGTGCCCTGGTGCTGCTGGCCTGCGCGGTGATCGCCCTGGCGCCGGGGAGGCCCACCGGCGAGGGCAGCGAGACCGGCACCGACGCCGACGACGTCGAGGACACCGGGGCACCCCGACCCGGCGGCACCACCACCCTGGACCGGCTGCGCCTCGTCTGAGCCCGGCGCACGCTGCCAGACTCCCCCGCATGGACCTGCCCGTGATGCCCCCGGTGAAGCCCATGCTGGCCAAGGCGACCAAGGACGTGCCGACCGGCGAGGGCTGGTTCTACGAGCCCAAGTGGGACGGCTTCCGCTGCATCGTCTTCAAGGACGGCGACGAGGTGGAGCTGGGCAGCCGCAACGAGCGGCCACTGACCCGCTACTTCCCCGACGTCGTCGAGGCCGCCCGCGCCCAGCTGCCCGAGCGTTGCGTGGTCGACGGCGAGATCGTCGTGCCGCGCGGGGACCGGCTGCACTTCGAGTCCCTGCTGCAGCGCATCCACCCCGCGGCGTCCCGGGTGACGAAGCTGGCCGCGGAGACCCCGGCGTCCTTCGTGGCCTTCGACCTGCTGGCCCTGGGCGACGAGTCGCTGCTGGGCACCCCGTTCGCGCAGCGTCAGGCCCGGCTGCGGGAGGCGATGGCGACGGCCCAGGCACCGGTGTACGTCTCCACGATCACCCAGGACGCCGCGGTGGCCCAGCGCTGGTTCGAGGAGTTCGAGGGTGCGGGCCTGGACGGCGTCGTCGCCAAGCGGGGCGACCAGGGCTACGAGCCCGACCAGCGGCTGATGGCCAAGGTCAAGCACGTCCGGACGGCGGACTGCGTGGTGGCCGGCTTCCGCTGGCACAAGACGACGACCCCGGAGAAGCCCCTGGTCGGGTCCTTGTTGCTGGGGCTGTACTCGGCGGACGGCACGCTGCAGCACATCGGCGTCGCTGCCTCCTTCACCACCAAGCGGCGCGGCGAGCTGGTCGGTGAACTGGCGCCCTTCCGGGCCGATGCTGTCTCCGGGCACCCCTGGCAGGACTGGGCCAACGCTCAGGTCGAGGGTGAGGGTGAGCACCGGATGCCGGGGGCGACGAGCCGCTGGAACGCGGGCAAGGACCTGTCCTGGGTGCCGCTGCGACCCGAGCTGGTCGTCGAGATCCGCTACGACCAGCTGGAGGGCAGCCGGCTGCGGCACACCGGCCAGTTCCAGCGCTGGCGCCCGGACAAGGACGCCGCCCAGTGCACCTACGACCAGCTCGACGTGCCGGTGCGGTACGACCTCGCCGAGGTGCTGGGAGGTTGAGAGTCTGACCACCCGGGGCCGCTGGGACGGGCGTGACGCGTGAGGTCCTCCTAGGGTGGACGACCGTGACCGCTCGCTCCCGGCCCCGCGCCGGCTCCCGCACCCGGGCCGCCGCCCTCCTCGCCGTCGGGCTGGTGGCCCTGACCGCCTGCACGTCCGGGGACGACACGGCACCCGCGGCCGGCTCGACGACCGCGTCGCCGACGCCCACCGAGGCCCCGGTCGAGCCGGTCGCCTGGGACGACTGCACCGCCCAGATCGCCCCGATCATCGCCGGGCGGCCCGGCGCCGACCGGCCGCTGACCTTCTCCTGCGGCACCATCGACGTGCCCCTGAGCCACGAGGACCCGACCGGCCCGACCCTGTCGCTGTTCGCCGTCCGCGCGGTCTCGGGCACCCAGGCCGACCGGATCGGCTCGCTGGTCGTGAATCCCGGCGGCCCCGGCCTCTCGGCCACCGACGCCGCCGTGCAGTCCGCGCTCACGCTGCCCGACGCCGTGCTGGGCCGCTTCGACGTCGTCGGCGTCGACCCGCGCGGGGTCGGGCTCTCGCAGCCGGTGGAGTGCGTCTCCGACGCCCAGAAGGACGAGTTGTCGGCCGCCGAGCCGCGCCCGACGTCGGCCGCGCAGCTGGACGACGCCTTCGGCCTGGTCGACGAGGTCGCCGCCGGTTGCGCCGAGGAGTACGGCGCCGGGCTGGGTGCCTTCTCCACCGTCGACTCCGCCCGTGACCTCGACATCGTCCGCGAGGCGCTGGGCGACGAGCAGCTGAGCTACCTGGGCTACAGCTACGGCACCACCCTGGGCTCGACGTACGCCGAGCTGTTCCCGGAGAACGTGCGGGCGCTGGTCCTCGACGGCGCCGTCGACCCCGACGCCGACCGCGAGGAGGCCGCGGAGGCGCAGGCCGCCGGCTTCGAGGCCGCCTTCGACGCCTTCGCCGCCAACTGCGTGGCCCTGGTCGGCGGGTGCCCGGTCGGCGCCGACCCGCGCACCTTCGTCAACGACCTGCTCACCCAGACCGCCACGACCCCGATCGCCAGCTCCCGCGAGGGCGAGACCCGCGCGGCGACGCCGGGTCTGGTGCTCGCCGCCGTCCGGTCCGCGCTCTACACCCCGGCCGCCTGGCCGCAGCTGGCCCAGTCGCTGGCCACCGCCCAGCAGGGCGACGCCGCCGGGGTGCTGACCCTGGCCGACACGTTCACCGGGCGCGGCGAGGACGGCACGTACACCAACACGATCGACGCCAACCTGACGGTGAGCTGCTCGGACACCGAGGAGACGCACGACCAGGACGAGGTCCGCGCGCTGGTGGCCGAGTGGAACACCACCTACCCGCTGTTCGGCGCGGACGCCGCGCTGGGCCTGTACACCTGCACGCCGTGGGAGGCCCCGCGCACCCCGCTGCCCGACCGGGACGCCGAGGGCGCCGCACCGATCCTGGTCATCGGCACCCAGGGGGACCCGGTGACCCCGCTGCCCGGCGCGGTGGACATGGCCGAGGACCTGACCTCGGGCGTGCTGCTGACCTGGCAGGGCTCGGGCCACACCGCCTACCCGCAGACCGAGTGCGTGACCGCGGCGGTGGACAGCTACCTCGTGGACCTGGTCGCGCCGCTGGACGGGCTCACCTGCCCCGCCTGAGCACCACCTAGGGTCCCCGGCATGGCCAGCAGCAAGGACGCCGTGGTGCTCGACGTCGACGGGCGGGAGGTCCGGGTGTCCAGCCCGGGCCGGGTCGTCTACGACGCCACCGACCGCACGCCGGCGATCACCAAGCTGCAGGTCTGCCAGTACGTGGCGGCCCTGTCCGGGCCGATGCTGCGGGCCCTGGGCGACCGGCCCACGGCGATGGAGCGCTGGCCGGACGGCTGGCAAGAGGGCATGCGGCTGGCCACCGGGCCGCGCGACCCCGATGCCGACGGCTTCTACCAGAAGCGGCTGCCCAAGGGCGCGCCCGAGTGGATCCAGACGGCCCGGATCACCTTCCCCAGCGGGCGGACGGCCGACGAGCTGTGCCCCACCGAGGCCGGGCACCTGGTGTGGGCCGCCCAGATGGGCACGCTGACCTTCCACCCGTGGCCCGTGCGCCGTCCCGACGTCGACAACCCCGACGAGCTGCGCATCGACCTGGACCCCCAGCCGGGGACCACGTTCGCCGACGTCCGCCGGGTCGCCGAGACCACCCGGGAGCTGCTCGCCGAGCTCGGGATCCGCGGCTACGCCAAGACCAGCGGCAACCGCGGCGTGCACGTCTACGTGCGGATCCGCCCGGAGCACTCCTTCGAGGACGTCCGGCACGCCGCCATCGGGCTGGGCCGCGAGCTCGAGCGCCGGGACGACGGCGTCACCACGGCCTGGTGGAAGGAGGAACGCGGCGAGCGGGTCTTCGTGGACTTCAACCAGAACAACCGGGACCGCACCATCGCCGGCGCGTGGAGCCTGCGGGCCCGCCCCGGCGCCCCGGTGAGCACCCCGGTCACCTGGGCACAGCTGGCCGAGGTCGAGGACCCGGCGGAGCTCAACCTGGTGACCGTCCCCGACCGGCTGGCCGACGGCGACCCCTGGGCCGAGGTGGACGACGTCGCCCACGACCTGGCGCCGCTGCTCGAGCTGTGGGAGACCCTGCCCGGCGGGGAGCTGCCCTTCCCGCCGGACTACCCGAAGATGCCCGGTGAGCCGATGCGCGTGCAGCCCTCCCGGGCGCGCACCCAGGAGTGACCCGGCGGGGCCTGCCGCTGCTGTCCACCGCGCTGGCGCTGCTCGTCTGGGGGGTGCTCGTGGTGCCCCTGCTGCCCCCGGCCCCCGGGGTCCGGACGGTGGCGAACCTGCTGGCCGTGGCCGTCCTGGTCGCGGCGACCCGGCTGTCCCGCGCCGAGCTGGGACTGACCCGGGACCGTGCCGGAGCGGGCCTGCGCTGGGGCGGTGTGGTGCTGGGTGCGGTCGGGGCGGGGTACCTGGTGGCTCTCCTGGTGCCGCCGCTGCACGTGCTCCTGGACGACGCCGCCGGCACCGACACCACCGCCGAGCTGCTGCTGCGCGTGCTGGTGTTCATCCCGCTGGGCACCGTGCTGGCCGAGGAGTTGGCCTTCCGCGGGGTGCTGCTGGGGCTGGCCCGGCGGGTGCTGCCGACCCCGAGGGCCGTGGTGACCACCTCGGTGGTGTTCGGGCTGTGGCACCTGGCGACCGCCCGGACGCCCGACGCCGCCGTCAGCGACCCGCTGCCGGCCGCCCTGGCCGTGCTGGGCGTGGTGGTGGCCACCACCGGTGCCGGGGTCCTCTTCGCCCTCCTGCGGGTGCGCAGCGGCAGCCTGCTGGCGCCCGTGGCGGCCCACCTGGCGACGAACGTGCTGGGTCTGGTGGCCGTCGCGGTCGCCGTCCGAACCGGTTCCTGAACCACTCCAGGACACCCCCGGGAGGGTGCGGTGCTGCGGGGACTGGACAGGTGTGGTTAGGGTTCAGGTGTCGGGAAGGCTCTGTAAGTGGCAGGACCCCGACGTACGACCTCAGCTAGGAGCGAGCAATGCCCGAAGGAACAGTGAAGTGGTTCAACGCCGAGAAGGGGTTCGGCTTTGCCACCCCCGATGGCGGCGGCCCGGACGTCTTCGTCCACTACTCGGCGATTCAGACCAGCGGGTACCGCTCGCTCGATGAGGGCCAGCGCATCTCGTTCGACGTCGAGCAGGGCCAGAAGGGCCCGCAGGCTGCGAACGTCAACCCGGTCTGATCTCCTGACCGGCGGCTGACCTCAGCCACCTGATCCACCGACAGCGCCCCTCGACCTCCGGGTCGGGGGGCGCTGCCGCGTTCCGCGGGCCGGCGGGGCCGCTCAGTGGGCGCGCGGCACGTACCCGCCGATGAGCGCGGACATCAGCAGCGCGCCGGCGTCGTCGCCGACCGCGGTCGCGGCCTCGGCCATCGCCCGCCAGCGGTCCCGCTCCACCTCGGTGGCCGCGTTCGCGACGCGTGCGGTGAGCTGCTCGGTCAGCCGGGCCCACTCCGACTGCGGGGTCGGCCACAGCCCGGTGAGCCGGCGGGTCTCCCCCGACACCCCGGTGATCCGCACGACGTCCCCGGCGACGTTGGTCAGCGCCGCCACGTACCCGGTGTCCACCAACCCGCGGACGGCGGCCACCACGTCCTTGCGGGGCAGTCCGCTGGCCGGCACGACCTGGCCCAGGTAGGGCGCTCCCCCGTGCTCCGGGCTGTCCACCAGCCGGGCGATCGCGCGCAGCACCGGCAGATCGCGGCTGAACCAGACGTCGGGCAGCGGTGCAGCGGCGGGCGGGGTGGGGTTCGAGGACGGGGGCGTCGTCACGGGGGTCCTCTCGTACCGGGGTGCCCGGCCGGGTGCGGCCGAGCCGCTCCACGGTACGCAGTCGCCGTCGCCACACCGTCCGGTCACCCGCACCGCCACCCGGAAGATGACCCCGGGTCATTACCCGAGCTGAATTGGTAACCCGTTGTTCATCGACGTGGACACAGCGCGCTGCCAGGATCGACACATCCCCCGTCCCGGAACGGCCGCCCCGGTGGCCGTGAGGAGAACCGTGTCCCCGAGCAGAACAGCACGACCCGCCGTCCTCGGCCTGGCCGTCGGCGCCCTGGTCGCCGGCGGTCTGGTGACCACGGCCGCCCCGGCCGCCGCGGTGTCCCCCGACGTCGTGGTCAACGAGGTGTACGGCGGTGGCGGCAACTCCGGCGCCACCCTGCGCAACGACTTCATCGAACTGCGCAACGACGGCAGCACCGCCGTGGACCTGACCGGCTGGAGCGTGCAGTACGCCTCGGCGACCGGCACCAGCTGGGCGGCCACCCCGCTCACCGGCTCGATCGCGCCGGGCGCGACGTACCTGGTGGCGCAGGCAGCCGGCACCGGCGGCACCGCGGACCTGCCGACCCCCGACGCGACCGGTCGACTGGCCCTGGGCGGGTCCGCCGGCAAGGTGGCGCTGTCCACCGGCAGCACCCCGCTGGACTGTGCGACCGCCTGCGCCGGCACCGCCTCGGTCCGCGACCTGGTGGCCTGGGGGTCCTCCGCGACCGGCGGCGAGGGCGCCCCGGCGGCCGGCACCACCAACACCACGTCGGTCTCCCGCGTCGCCGGTCCCGACACCGACGTCAACGCCGCGGACTTCACCGTCGGCGCCCCGACGCCCACCCCGTCGGGCAGCACCACCCCCGACCCGGACCCCGAGCCGGACCCCGACCCGGAGCCGGTGCCGACCGCACCCACCTGCGACACCACCCCGGTGTCCATCGGCAGCGTGCAGAGCGACGGCGCCACCAGCCCGGTCACCGGCCGCACCGTCACCGTCGCCGGCACCGTCGTCGGCGACCTGCAGGCCGGCGGCCTGGGCGGCTTCCACGTCCAGGACGCCGGGGACGGCGACCCGGCCACCTCCGACGGCGTCTTCGTCTACGCCCCGGGCGGGACCGACGTCGCCCTCGGCGACCGGGTCGTCGTCACCGGCACGGTCGCGGAGTTCAAGCGCACCGCGGACGCCGCACCCGGCACGGTCACCCAGCTCACCGCCCCGCTGACCACGGTCTGCGGCGCCGGCGAGCTGCCCGCCGCCGCCACCCTGCCGCTGCCCTCGACCACCGAGCAGCGCGAGGCCCTGGAGGGCATGTCCGTCACCCTTCCGGCCGACCTCACGGTCACCGAGGTCTACGGGCTGAACACCTTCGGCGAGGTGCTGCTGTCCTCCGGCGGCCGGCTGCTGGCCCCCACCGAGGCCGCCGAGCCGGGCGCGCCCGCCCAGGCGGTCGCCGCCGACAACGCCCTGCGGTCGATCACGCTGG
The DNA here is from genome assembly GCF_979256525.1 of Klenkia sp. AC732. Classification (NCBI taxonomy): domain Bacteria; kingdom Bacillati; phylum Actinomycetota; class Actinomycetes; order Geodermatophilales; family Geodermatophilaceae; genus Klenkia; species Klenkia sp. AC732. The sequence continues at coordinate 8,203 of NZ_CEEDOS010000042.1, forward strand.
ACGACGCGGTCAGCACCAACCTGTCCACGTCCGACCAGGCGCCGCCGTACCTGACGGCGACCGACCCGGTGCGGGTCGGTGACACCGTCTCCACCCTGCAGCCCTCGGTGCTGGGGTACGGGTTCGACGAGTACCGCCTGCAGCCGGCCGACGGCAGCGCGGCGGGCACCGACTTCGCCCCGACCAACCCGCGCACCGCAGCGCCGGCGCCGGTGGGCGGTGACCTGCGGGTCGCCGACTACAACGTCCTGAACTACTTCGTGACGTTCGGCGGGCAGTCCCGGGGGGCCTCGAACGCCGAGGAGCTGGCCCGCCAGCAGGCCAAGATCGTCGCCGGGATCACCGCGCTGGACGCCGACGTCCTCACCCTGCACGAGATCGAGAACTCCGCCGTCACCACTCCCGGCGACGACTACCGCGCCGTCGAGACGCTCCTCGCCGCCATCGAGGCCGCCGACCGCCAGGACTGGGACGTCGTTCGGGCACACGAGGACACCGACGTCATCACCAACGCGATCGTCTACCGCACCGGGGCCGTGACCCCGGCCGGGCCGCCGCAGGTACCGGCCGACCTGTCCGCGTTCGGCAACGCGCGCAGCCCCATCGCGCAGACCTTCCTGGCCGCTGGAGCCTCCGGTGAGGTGTTCACCGTCGTGGCCAACCACCTGAAGTCCAAGGGCTCGGGCAGCGGCGGGGACAACGCCGACACCGGCGACGGCCAGGGTGCCTCCAACGGCGACCGGGTCCGTCAGGCGCAGGCGCTGGTGGCCTTCGCCGACCAGCTCGTGGCCACCTCCGGCGACCCGGACGTGCTGCTGACCGGGGACTTCAACTCCTACCGGTACGAGGACCCGCTGGACGTCGTCCGGGCGGCCGGGTTCCAGGACATGGGCCCGGTGCTGGCCCCGGACCAGTACAGCTACGTCTTCGACGGCGGGTCCGGCTCGCTGGACCACGTCTTCGCCTCGCCCTCGATGGCGGGCAAGCTGTCCGGGCTGACCGTCTGGGAGACCAACGCGGTGGAGTCCTACGCCTACCAGTACGACGGCCACGGCCCGCTGTTCGCCGCCGACCCCTACCGGGCCAGCGACCACAACCCGACGGTGCTGGGCATCGAGCTCACCCCGGCCGACGTCCCGGCGACGGCCACGGTCAGCGAGTCCCGGCCCTTCCGGGGCGACCGGGTCACCGTCACCGGCGCCGGCTTCGCCGCCGGTGAGCAGGTCACGGTCACCATCGGCGGACGCCGGGTCGGCACCGCGACCGCCGACGACGCCGGCGCGGTGACGCTGTCGCCGCGGGTGCCGGTGCTGCTGGCCGCCGGGGACCAGGCCGTCGTCCTGACCGGCTCCTCCGGGGAGACCGCCACCTCGACGGTCACCCTGCGGTCGGTGCTCGGGGAGCTGCTGGACCGGCTGCGGCAGCTCTTCGGCCGCTGACCCCAGCACGTCCCACGACCGGGCCGTCACCCCTCCCGCACCACGGGCGGGGGTGGCGGCCCGGTCGTACCGTGGGGTGCATGACCCAGCATGTCGAGCACCAGCCCACGGTCACCAAGAGCGACGAGGAGTGGCGCGCGCAGCTCTCCCCCGAGGAGTACGCCGTGCTGCGCCAGGCCGGCACCGAGCGGCCGTGGGTCGGCGAGTACACCGACACCAAGACCCAGGGCGTCTACTCCTGCCGGGCCTGCGGCGCCGAGCTGTTCACCTCCGAGACCAAGTTCGACTCGCACTGCGGCTGGCCCTCGTTCTACGAGCCGTCGGCCGGTGACAACGTGGTGCTCAAGGAGGACCGCAGCCTGGGCATGCGCCGCGTCGAGGTGCTGTGCGCCAGCTGCCACAGCCACCTGGGCCACGTCTTCGAGGACGCCCCGCAGACGCCCACCGGCGACCGCTACTGCATCAACAGCGTCAGCATCCGGCTCGCCCCCGCCGAGGGCTGAACCGCACCTCCCGCACGAGCAGGGGCACCCCGGGGATGATCCCGCGGTGCCCCTGACCCGTCCCACCCGCTGGACCTGCACCGTCGGCCTGGTCGTCGGCCTCGCCGCCCTCCCCGGGTGCGGCCTCCTCACCCCGCAGGAAGCCGTTGACGCCGCCGAGGCGCAGTGGGAGTCCGTCCCCGCCGCCGCCCGTGACGCGCTGCGCCTGGGTGAGCGGCAGTCGCAGGCCGAGGGGTCGGTCGCCGACCGGTGGGCGATCTGGGCGGACTCCGCGCTCGCCCCCGGCGAGGGGGACGGCGAGGTCCTGGGGAGCGGCGTCGTCGCGGCCTGCACCGCGGTCGCCGACGCCCTGGCCGGCACCGGCGTGCAGGCGTTCGGGGTGCTGCCGCTGACCCCCGGGCTCGTCGCGGCCGACGGCGACACGTGTGCCCGCGGCCTGACGCTCGGGTCCTGGCGGACCACCACCCGGGACCAGGACGTCCGTGACGGGCAGGGCCGCCCGCTGGCCACGGGCGAGCTGCAGCTGGGCCGCGCCGGGGACGACGACCGGGTGCAGCTGCTGGGCGTGGCCCTGGACCTCACCAGCGGCCTGCTGGAGACCAGCAGCGACACCCCGCCGTGGACCGCGCCGGTCACCGAGGTGGACGCGGTCGACGTCGACGCCGCCCTCCTCGACGCCGCCCTCGAGCTCCCGTCGGACCTGACCGGCACGGTCGAGGACGTGGTCGTGGTCGTCGCCCCGGCCGGGACGCCGCTGCGGGCGACCGTCGGCTGCAGCGCCCCGCTGGGCGGGATCGGCGTCGAGTCGCCGTCGACCACCTACGGCCTGACGTCGGCGGTCACCGTCGAGTACGGCTCCCCCGGCGAGGACGCCGGCCAGGTGGCCTGCGACGGCGCCCCGGCCGTGGTCGACCTGGTGCCGACCCTCCGCTGGACGCCGGCGGGCGGGGAGCCCACCGACGTCGTCGTGCTGGACACCGCCCGCCTGGCCGACGGCCCGACCACCCTGCTGGTGGACGAGACGTAGGTCGCTCCGTTGGTGAGAGGGGCGACCTCAGAGGAGAGACACGGCGTAGACGACGGCTGCGGTTGCGACCACCACCGTGACGATGCGTGGGATGACAACCCCGATCAACCCTGCTCGACTCTTCGACGCAAGCGGATTCGCTGAACGATCTGCCAGTTCGTTGACGATCGCAGCCGGGTGAGACGGGTCGCCGTACAGGGCCTTCATGAGCAATGACACCTTGACTTGAGCCCGTTCGAGCGTCAGCAGCAACAGGAAGCTGACGGCTGCACCGACCAGCAAGACCGTGAGCCGGACCGGGACCTCATCGCTTGCGACGAATCCAGCGGCAACCAGGCCTGCAAACGCCATGAAGAAGTTGAAGCGCTGATTGAGCAGGTTCTCGAGAAACGCCCGTTCGTCACTCATCGACCAGCCGTCTGAACTCCGCCTCAGCGGTGAGCCCGTGTGATCGCCAGGGTCAGCGGACGAACCGTGGTCACTCACAAGGGCCCCCCATCACACCGATCGGTCATGCACGGGCAGGGTCAGGCCAGGCCCTGCACCAGCTCGGTGACCGACTTGCGGGTGCCGGTGTAGAACGGGATCTCCTCGCGCACGTGCCGGCGGGCGCGGCTGGCCCGCAGGTCGCGCATCAGGTCGACGATCCGGTGCAGCTCGTCGGCCTCGAAGGCCAGCATCCACTCGTAGTCGCCCAACCCGAACGAGGCGACCGTGTTGGCCCGCACATCGGGGTAGGGCCGGGCCTGCATGCCGTGCTCCTTGAGCATGTCCCGCCGCTCCTCGTCGGGCAGCAGGTACCACTCGTAGGACCGCACGAAGGGGTACACGCAGACGAAGCGGCGGGGCTCCTCGTCGGCCAGGAACGCCGGGATGTGCGACCGGTTGAACTCCGCGGGGCGGTGCAGCGCCATCTGCGACCAGACCGGCTCCAGCCGGCGGCCCACCTGGGTGCGGCGGAAGCGGGTGTAGGCCTCCTGCAGGTCCTCGGCGCGCTCGGCGTGCCACCAGACCATCAGGTCGGCGTCGGCGCGCAGCCCAGCGACGTCGTAGACCCCGCGGACGACGACGTCCTTGCCGGCGAGCTCGTCGACCAGGCCCTGGGCCTCCTGGGCGGCGGACTGCCGGTCGGCGTCACCGAAGGGCTGGGCGAGCTTGAAGACCGACCACATCGTGTAGCGGATCTGGGCGTTGAGCTCGTTGGCCCGCTTGCCGATGCTCTTCTGCTCGGGTGCGGTCTCCGTGGGGCCCGTGGTCGCTGCAGGCGTCGCGTCGGTCATGTCCCCATCTTCCTCCCGGCGCGGGAGCGCGATCAGGTGAGGCTGGCCACCGCGCGACGGGCGTCCCGGATGCAGGCCGGCACACCGACCCCCCGGTAGGCGGCGCCGGCGACGGCGAGACCGGGCACGGCGGCCACGGCGGCGTCGACCGCCGCGACCCGGTCGGGGTGCCCGACCAGGTACTGCGGGAGGCCCCCGCCCCAGCGGACCAGGTGGGTCTCCACCGGTTCGGGGCGCTCCAGTTCCAGCAGGTCGGCGACGTCGGCGACCACGGCGGCGGTCAGCTCGTCGTCCTCGCGCCGGAGCTGGTCCTCCTCCAGGTGGCGGCCCACCGAGGACCGCACGCGCAGCAGGCCGTCGCCGGACAGGTGCGGCCACTTCTGCGAGGAGACCGTGACGCCCTTGACCAGCCGCCCGGCGACCGGGGGCACCAGCAGGCCCGACCCCGAGGCGAGCTCCTGGCCGGGGAAGGCCATCGCGACCACGGCCATCGAGGCGTACGGGATGCCCTGCAGCGCCTCGACCGCGTCCGGGGCGACGTCGGCCAGCAGCCGGGCGGCCTTGCCCGCGGGCACCGTGACGACGACGTGGTCGGCGCTCAGCACCTCGCGGTCGGCCCCCACGGTGAGCTCGAACCCGCCGGGGACGCGGCGCAGCGCGTGCGCCGGCGTCCGCAGCCGGACGACGGCGCCGGAGGCCTCGACCAGCCGGTCCGGGAGCGACCCGATGCCGTCGGCGACGGTGGCGAAGACCGGGCCGTCGGGGGTCCCGGCGGCGGCCTCCCGGCTGCGCGACCCGGCGTCCCGGGCTGCCGCGGCGGCGGCCAGCACCGTGTCGTGCCGGGGCAGGTGGGCGGCCAGCGCGGGCATCGTGGCAGCCAGCGACAGCCGGTCGGCCTGACCGGCGTAGACCCCGCCCAGCAGCGGCTCCACCAGCCGGTCGACCACCTCGTCGCCCAGCCGTTCCCGGAGCAGCCCGCCGACCGGGGCGTCCCGGTCGTAGCGCAGCGGGGGCAGCGCGGCCTCGGCGTGCACCCGGGCCACGCCCTCGGCGGACAGCAGCCCCGCCAGCCCGTCGGCCGAGGTGGGGACGCCGAGCAGGGTGCCCGCCGGCAGCGGGTGCCGGCCGTCGGGCAGCACCACGGCCGCCTGCGTGGTCGAGGGCGCGACCGTCTCCAGGCCCAGCTCGTCGATCAGCTGCAGCGCCTCGGGCACCCGGGCCAGCACCGCCTCGGGGCCGGTGTCGTACCAGGCACCGGCCAGCCGGACGCGGCCCAGCTTCCCGCCGACCCGGTCCCCGGCCTCCAGCACGACGACCTCGTCGCCGGGGTGCGCGCGGGACCAGGCGAAGGCCGCGGTGAGGCCGGTGATCCCGGCCCCGACGACGACCAGCCGGCTCATGCGCGCGTGGTGAGCTCGTGCACCAGCTCGACGACGTGGGTGATCGCGCCCGGGTCGGTGTCGGGGAGGACGCCGTGGCCCAGGTTGAACACGTGCCCGCGGGCGGCGCGGCCCTCGGCGACGATCCGGCGGACCTCGGCCTCCAGGGTCGCCCGGTCGGCCAGCAGCACGGCCGGGTCCAGGTTGCCCTGCAGGGAGTAGCCGGGCCCGACGCGGCGCGCGGCCTCGTCCAGCGGGATGCGCCAGTCGACGCCGACGACGTCGGCACCGGCGTCCCCGATCAGCGGCAGCAGCTCGCCGGTGCCCACCCCGAAGTGGATGCGCGGCACGTCCCGGACGCCGGCGGCACGGTCGCCCAGACCGTCGAAGACGGCCCGGGAGTGCGGCAGCACCCGGGTGGCGTAGTCGCGAGCCGACAGCACGCCGGCCCAGGAGTCGAAGAGCTGGACCGCGGAGGCACCGGCGTCGACCTGGGTGCGCAGGAACACCGACGCCGAGACCGACAGCTTGGCCAGCAGCCGGTCCCACGCCTCGGGCTCGGCGTACATGAAGGCCTTGGTGCGGGCGTGCTCCTTGGAGGGCCCGCCCTCGATCAGGTAGGTCGCCAGGGTGAAGGGCGCACCGGCGAAGCCGATGAGCGGGGTCTCCCCCAGCTCGGCGGTCAGCGCACCGACGGCCTGCACCAGGAAGCCCAGCGCCTCGGGCTCGAGGTCGGGCAGCGCGTCGACGTCGGCCACCGAGCGCACCGGGTGGGCGACGACCGGGCCGATGCCGGGCTTGATCTCGATGTCGACACCGGCCACCACCAGCGGCAGCACGATGTCGGAGAAGAGGATGGCCGCGTCGACGCCGTGCCGGCGGACCGGCTGCAGGGTGATCTCGGTGACCAGGTCGGGGTCCTGGCAGGCGGCCAGCATCGCGGTGCCGGCACGCAGTGCGCGGTACTCCGGCAGCGAGCGGCCGGCCTGGCGCATGAACCAGACGGGGGTGCGCCGGACCTCGCGACCCAGTGCCGCCCGGACCAGGTCGGAGTCGGCGGCGGCCCCGGGCGTGCCGTGCGGTGCCGACAGGGGTGCTGCTCCAGGGGTGCCCACGAGGGTCCATCCTCCCAGAAGGCCCGCCGTGGGGCAGGACACGCCCCGACGGTCCGACGAGGCCCGCTGACCTGCGGCGGCGCGTCGGGAGCGGCGGACACGGGCGTGTCGCCCTACCCTGCGGACGTGGAGCGACAGAGCAGGCCGGAGCGCGGGGCCGAGCCCCCCGCGGACTTCCAGGCGGCGCTGGACTCGCTCGCGACGGTACGGGCCCGGCCCGAGGTCGTGCTCGAGGACATTCCTGCACCGCAACGGCTGGCCCCGTGGTCGCACGCGATCGGCGCCCGCGTGGCCGAGCCCGGCGTGCTGCCGGACGAGGACGAGGTGGAGATCGCCAGCGGGCGGTTCATCGTGCTCTTCGACCCGGCCGGCCACGAGGCCTGGGACGGCACCACCCGCTGCGTGGGCTACGTCTCCGCCGTGACCGACGAGTCCATGGTGGACGACCAGATGTTCTCCGAGGTGGCCTGGAGCTGGCTGACCGAGGCCCTGGTGGACCACGACGCCGGCCACCACGCCGTCGGCGGCACGGTCACCCGCACCGCCTCGACCCGCTTCGGCGACATCGCCGGGCCCGAGCACTCCGTCGACGTGGAGATCCGGGCCTCCTGGACCGCCAGCGACACCGACCTCGACCGGCACCTGCAGGCCTGGCTCGAGGTGCTCGGCAACGCCGCCGGTCTCCCCCCGCCGGGGGTGCACCTGCTGGGCTCGGCGGGCAACGGCCGGGCGTCCGGCGGCGGCGGCTCATAGACTCACCGGGACTGCTCCACCCGGAGCAACCCCGTTGGGCCGGCTGCGGCGACACCCCGTCGACACGCAGCCGCGCCGCACAGCACGTGAGGACGCAGTGACCCAGGGACGGACGGCGTGACCCTCGGAGTCACCCGCGCCGACGGCGCCCTGCTCCCCCCGGACGCCACGGCGCTCGTCGTGGACCCGGCGCCCCTGGTCCGGGAGGCCCTCGGTGCGCGCCTGCGGGCCCTGGGCGCCCGCGACGTCGAGGAGTCGGCGTCGCTGGAGGAGGCCAGGGTCCGGGCGCACGTGTCCGGCCCCCGGGCGCTGTGCGTCATGGACGTCGACCTGCCCGAGGTCGGCCGAGACGGTCCCGAGGCCGCGCGCGCGACCGAGGGCCCCCGGGACACGGGCCGCGGCCTGGAGCTGCTGCCCTCGCTGCAGGCCGACGGCTGGCCGGTCACGGTCGTGCTGACCGCGGTCACCGACCCGGCCGTCGTCCGGGCGGCGTTCCTGGCCGGCGTCCAGGCCTACCTGCTCAAGTCCTCACCGCTGGCCACGCTCACCGAGGGGCTGCGCGCCGCGCTGTCCGGTGAGGTGTACGCCGACCCCGGCATCGCCAGCAGCCTGGCCCTGGGGCTCACCCGGGCCGGCGTCGAGGAGGGGGTCGGCGAGCTGTCGGCCCGCGAACGCGAGATCCTCCGGCTGGTCGCCGAGGGACACACGAACAAGGAGATCGGTGATCTGGTGGACCTGTCCGCACTGACGGTGAAGAGCCACCTGGCCCGCATCGCGCGCAAGCTGGGAACCGGCGACCGGGCGCACATGGTCGCCCTCGGCATCCGCTCCGGGGTGATCGTGTGACCTCCCCCGAGGGTGCACCCGCCGTCGAGGAGACGCCGGAGTCGACCGCCGTCCCGCTGCTGGCGCCCCGTGACGGCCTGCCGCCGGTCATCGAGACCTCGACCGCGCTCGCCGACTACGCCCGGGCCCTGCGCGGGGGCAGCGGCCCGGTCGCCGTCGACGCCGAGCGCGCCTCGGGGTACCGCTACGGCCAGCGGGCCTACCTGGTGCAGCTGCGCCGGGCGGGCTCGGGCACCGGCCTGGTCGACCCGGTGCCGCTGCCCGACCTCACCCTGGTCCAGGACGCCATCGGCGACGCCGAGTGGGTGCTGCACGCGGCCAACCAGGACCTGCCCTGCCTGGCCGAGATCGGCCTGACCCCCACCAGGCTCTTCGACACCGAGCTCGCCGCCCGGCTGGCCGGGCTGCCCCGGGTCGGCCTGGGCGCCGTCGTGGAGTCGCTGCTGGGGTACTCCCTGCAGAAGGGCCACTCGGCCGCCGACTGGTCCACCCGCCCACTGCCGGCCGACTGGCTGGTCTACGCCGCCCTCGACGTCGAGGTGCTGGTCGAGCTGCGGGACGCCCTCGCCGGCATCCTGGAGGAGCAGGGCAAGACCGAGTGGGCGCGGCAGGAGTTCGAAGCGATCCTGGCCGCCGGTCCCCCGGCACCCAAGGTGGACCCCTGGCGGCGCACCTCGGGCATGCACGGGTTGCGCAGCCGCCGTCAGCTCGGGGTGCTGAAGACGCTGTGGGAGGCCCGCGACCTGCTCGCCCGCCGTCGCGACGTCGCCCCCGGGCGGGTGCTGCCGGACTCCGCGATGGTCGCCGCCGTCGCCGCGGACCCCAAGACCGAGACCGAGCTGATCGACCTGCCGGTGTTCCGCGGCCGGGCCAACCGCAAGCTGGCCAGCACCTGGTTCGGCGCCCTCAAGGCCGGCCGCGCGCTGCCCGAGGACCAGCTGCCGCTGCACAGCAAGCCCGGCGACGGCCCGCCCCCGGTGAACCGCTGGGCCGACCGGGACCCGGTCGCCGCCAAGCGGCTGCAGGCCGCCCGCGCCGGTCTCGCCGCGCTGGGCGAGCAGTGGTCGGTGCCGGTGGAGAACCTGCTCTCCCCCGACCTCGTCCGCCGCCTGGTGTGGAGCCCGCCGGCCGACGTCACCCCCGACGTCGTCGCCGGGGTGCTGCGCGAGGGCGGCGCCCGCGAGTGGCAGATCGGCCTGACCCGCGACCTGCTCGCCGACGCCGCCGCGATCACCGCCTGACCCGTCGAGCTGCCACCGCGGCACCGCGGCACCGCGGCAATGGAAGCAATGCCCCTCACCAGGAGCCCATGGAGGGGAGCGTTGCTTCCTCAGCCGCTTCGTGGGGGGCCCGCCGCGCGCGGGGCCCCTAGGGTGGCGGCGTGATCTTCGCCGTGACCTACCGCTACACCGACGACACCGAGACCCGGGACGCCGTGCGTGCCGAGCACCGGGACCACCTGCGCGCGCTCGCCGCCGACGGCAAGCTGCTGATCTCCGGGCCGTTCGCCCCCGGGGAGCCGGCCGGTGCGCTGCTGCTCTTCCGCGCCGAGACCCGCGACGAGGTGGCCGGCTGGATCGCCGCCGACCCGTTCAGCGTCCGCGGCGTCGTCGCGGAGTCCACCACCACCGAGTACCTGCCGGTGCTGGGCTCGCTGCTGCCCGCCTTCGAGGGGTGACCGCCGGCGGGGACGTCGAGGTCGGCGCGCTGGCGATCAACGTCGTCGTCCCCCCGGAGCTTCGGTGGACCGACACCCGGGCCGGCGTCGAGTTCGAGCTGACCAGCCTGACGGTCCGGCTGCTGCCCGACGGCACGCGGGCGGTGAAGGCCTACGGCCGCCCGGTCACCGGCGGCCGGGGTGGCTACACGTCCTTCCCGGTGCCCGACCGGCCCGGACTGGCGGCACTGGTCGAGGCCGGTGCCGGACGCGCCGCCGAGCTGTGGGCGGCCAGCCGGGCCTAGCGGAACTTCGAGGTCAACGAGTCCATCGTCCGCGACACCTGGGCGATCTTCACGTGGCTGATGCCGCCGGTGGCCCCGGCGGCCAGCATCGCCTCGTGCGCGGCCCGCAGGGTGGCCCACACCTCGTCGGCCGTGCCCTCCAGCGTCGTCCCGAGGGCACCGACCTCCGAGCGCAGGCCGGACGCCTGGATGACCGCGATGGCCGCCTCGACGTGGGCGTGCGGGTCCTCCGGGGTACCGGGCGGCGAGGGCGCCACCTGGATCTCGGCGATCACCTGGTCGCTCACTGCTGCTCCCCCACCCGGGCGACGACGTCGTCGCGGTCGACGATCTTCGCGGCCCACTCGGCGATCCGCCGGGCCACGTCCTGCTCGGTGAGGCCGTGGTCGGCCAGCACCTGGGCGCGGCTGCCCTGCTCCAGGAACACCTGGGGCAGCCCGATGGTGCGCAGCGGGACGTCGACCTCGGCCTCGCGCAGGGCGCTGGCCAGGGTGTCGCCCACTCCGCCGGAGCGGCCGCCGTCCTCGACGGTGACGGCCAGCCGGTGCGCACGGACCAGCTCGACCAGCTCCGGGGACGCCGGCAGCACCCAGCGCGGGTCGACGACGGTGACGGCGATGCCGTGGTCGGCGACCCGCTCGGCGGCGGCCAGGCACAGCGGCACCATCGACCCGCAGGCGACCAGCAGCACCTCCTCGCGCTCGCCGCGCCGCAGCACGTCGACCGGTCCGCGGCGCTCGAGCGCCGGGATGTCGGGAGGCACCGACCCCTTGGGGAAGCGGAGCACGGTGGGCCCGTCGGTGACGGCCAGTGCCTCGCGCAGCGCCTCCTTGAGGGTCGCCTCGTCGCGCGGCATGGCCAGCCGCAGACCGGGGACGACGGCGCAGATCGAGGTGTCCCACATGCCGTTGTGCGAGGGGCCGTCGGTGCCGGTCACCCCGGCCCGGTCCAGCACCACGGTCACCGGCTGGCGGTGCAGCGCGACGTCCATCAGCAGCTGGTCGAAGGCCCGGTTGAGGAACGTCGAGTAGACCGCGACCACCGGGTGCAGCCCGGCCATCGCCAGGCCCGCCGCGGAGGTGAGGGCGTGCTGCTCGGCGATGCCGACGTCGAAGGTCCGCTCGGGGAAGCGCTCGGCGAACGGCGCCAGGCCCGTGGGGTGCAGCATCGCGGCGGTGATGGCGACGACGTCGGAGCGCTCCCCGCCGATGTCGACCAGCTCGTCGGAGAACGCCGAGGTCCAGTCCCGGCCGGCCGAGGCCGAGCTGACCCCGGAGTCGGGGTCGAAGACGCCGGTGGCGTGCCAGGCGTCGATGAGGTCGCTCTCGGCGGGGGCGTAACCGAAGCCCTTGGTGGTGACCGCGTGCACGATGACCGGGCCGCCGAAGGCCCGGGCGCGGCGCAGCGCGGACTCCATGCCGGCGACGTCGTGGCCGTCGACGGGGCCGACGTACTTCATGCCCAGGTCCTCGAACATGCCCTGCGGGCTCAGGACGTCCTTGAGGCCCTTCTTGATCGCGTGCAGCGCGTCGTAGAGCGTCGTCCCGACGACGGGGGCCCTGTGCAGGGTCTGCCGGACGGCGTCCAGGGCCTGCTCGTAGCCCGGGCGCAGGCGCAGGGTGGCCAGTGCGTCGGCCACCCCGCCGATCGTCGGGGAGTAGGAGCGGCCGTTGTCGTTGACCACGATGACGACGGGCCGGTCCTGGGCGGCGGCGATGTTGTTCAGCGCCTCCCAGGCCATCCCGCCGGTGAGCGCGCCGTCGCCGATGACGGCGACCACGGGCCGCACGTCACCCCGGACGGCGAAGGCCTTGGCCAGCCCGTCGGCGTAGGACAGCGAGGTGGAGGCGTGGCTGTTCTCCACCCAGTCGTGCTCGCTCTCGGCCCGCGCCGGGTAGCCCGACAGGCCCCCGCGCTGGCGGAGCTGCTCGAAGCCGGCGAGCCGGCCGGTGAGGAGCTTGTGCACGTAGGACTGGTGGCCGGTGTCGAAGACCACGGGCTCGCGCGGGGAGTCGAAGACCCGGTGGATCGCGATGGTCAGCTCGACGGTGCCCAGGTTCGGTCCGAGGTGGCCGCCGGTCTTGGCGACGCTGGTGACCAGCGCGTCGCGGATCTCCGCGGCGAGGACCGGGAGCTGGTCGGGCGCCAGCGCCCGCACGTCGGCGGGCCCGGTCAGGGATCGGAGCAACGACACGACGGGGCAGGGTCCTCTCGGGGGGCGGCGGGTGCCCCGATGGTAGTCGCGGGGCCGCAGGGCGCAGGTCTACAGCCGGGGCACCCACCGCTCACCGCGCAGCGCACCGCCGACCAGCTCGACGCCGCGGGCCGCCGCCGCCAGCCGGGCGCCCTCCCGCTCGTAGGCGGCCACCGCGGCCTCCATCGCCTCCGGGGGCAGCTGGTCGGCCAGCTCCACCCGGACCGTGCGCCAGCCCGCCCGGGCCGCCTCGAGCCCCGCGGCGACGTGGTCCCCGGCGAACCGGGCCAGCAGCACCGGGTAGCGCCGCAGCACCTCGTGGGAGCGGTACTCCGGGGGCACCAGGTCGTACAGCCAGGCGACCGCGGTCCGCTCCCAGTCCGGGACACCGGGTGGGCGGACCTGCTCGGGCCAGCCGGGCGGCGCGGTGCCGTCCCGGCCGGGGGACGCGCGGTCGATCGGGGGCACGTACCCGAGTGTGCCCCGCCGGTCCGACAGCCTCAGCGGGCCGCCGGGACCAGCAGCGCGACGCACTCCACGTGCGCGGTCATCGGGAAGGCGTCGAAGGCCCGCAGCCCCGCCACCGTCCAGCCGGCGTCGGCGAACACCGCGACGTCCCGGGCCAGCGACGCCGGGTCGCACGCGACGTAGACCACGGCCCGGGCGCCGGAGTCGGCCAGCACCGCGCTGACCTCGCGCCCGGCACCGGCCCGGGGCGGGTCCAGCACGACCACGTCGGGGGCACCGGGGAGCTCGGCGAGCAGCTCGCCGAGGCCCTCGGCGTCCACCGCGCCCTGCCAGACCTCGGCCTGCGGCAGGTCGGAGAGGTTGTCGGCGGCCGCGGCGCACGCCCCGGCGTCGTACTCGACGCAGACGACCTGGCCCTCGGGGCCCACCCCGGGCGCCAGAGAGCCACCGAAGAGCCCGGCGCCGGCGTACAGGTCCAGCACCCGCTCCCCCGCGCTCACCGCGGCGAAGCCGGCCACGGCGCCCACCAGGGCGTCGGCCGCGGCCGGGTGGACCTGCCAGAAGCCGGTGCCCTCGACCTGCCAGTCCCGGTGCCAGGCCCGGCGCTCGGCCCGCTGGTCGTCCCGCTCGGCGCCGGCGTCCGGGCGGACCACCCGGGTGGACTGGGCGTGCCCGCGGCGGTCCAGCCGGGTGGTGGTCACCCCGCCCACCGAGTCCACGGCGACGTCGACCGCGCCGGCGCCGTCCCAGGTGCGGCCCAGCACGGCGTCGACGGCGGGCTGCACGGTGATCGGGCAGTCGTCGAGGACCACGACGTCCCGCGACCGGTGCGGTCGCAACCCGGGCCGGCCCGACCGGTCGACGGCGAAGCGGGCACGGGAGCGCCAGCGCAGCGGCCCACCGGGCAGCTCCTCGACGTCCAGGGAGACGTCCATCCCGGCCAGCCGGGCGAACTGCTCTGTGACGACGTCGCCCTTGAGCCGGCGCTGGGCCTCGGGGGCCACGTGCTGCCAGTCGCAGCCGCCGCACTTCCCGGGCCCGGAGTACGGGCAGGGCCGCTCGACCCGGTCCGGGGAGGGGTCGAGCACCTCGACGGCGTCCGCGCGGCAGTAGCCGGGGTGCCGGTCCTCGGTGACGACGACGACGACCCGCTCGCCGGGCAGCGCGTGCCGGACGAAGACCACCCGGCCCTCGTGCCGGGCGACGCAGTGCCCGCCGTGCGCGACCGGCCCGACGGTGACCTCGAACCGCTCTCCGACCCAACCGTCAGCCACGGCCGTCCAGGTCGTCGTCGACGATGCCGCGCCGCAGGTCGCCCGGCGCGGGGCCGGCGCTGCGCTGCAGCTCCTCCTCGCGGTCCCGGGAGCCCTCCAGCTGCCAGGGCACGGTGGTGATCATGACGCCGGGCTGGAACTGCAGGCGGGCCCGCAGGCGCAGGGCGCTCTGGTTGTGCAGGACGTTCTCGAACCAGTGCCCGACGACGTACTGCGGGATGAAGACGACGACCAGCTCGCGCGGGCTGTCCCGCCGGATGTCCTTGACGAAGTCCAGCACCGGGCGGGTGATCTCCCGGTACGGGGAGTCCAGGACGGTCAGCGGGATGGGGATGTCGTAGCGCTCCCAGTCGGCCTGCAGGGCCCGGGTGTCGGCCTCGTCGACGTTGACGTTGAGCGCCGTCAGCTGGTCGGGCCGGGTGGCCCGGGCGAAGGCCAGGGCGCGCAGCGTGGGCTTGTGCACCTTGTTGACCAGGACCACCGCATGCACCTTGGAGGGCAGCGTGCGGGAGTCCCCGGAGGGCACGAGCTGGTCGGCGACCTGGGTGTAGTGCCGGTTGATCTGCCGCATGAGCAGGTAGATGAACGGCATCACCAGGATGACCAGCCAGGCACCGCGGGTGAACTTGGTCAGCACGATGATCACCAGGACGACGGTGGTCAGCGACCCGCCGACGGTGTTGATGACCTGCGAGCGGCGCATCCTGGCGCGCTCGGCGCCCTCGGCGGTCGCCATCTCGCGCTTCCAGTGCCGGACCATGCCCCACTGGCCGATGGTGAAGCTGGTGAAGACGCCGATGATGTAGAGCTGGATCAGCCGGGTCGAGTCGGCCTGGAAGGCCACGATCAGCAGCGCGGCGAACCCGGCCAGCAGCAGGATCCCGTTGCTGTAGACCAGCTTGTCGCCGCGGGTGTGCAGCTGCTTGGGCATGAACCTGTCCTGCGCGAGCACCGAGCCCAGCAGCGGGAAGCCGTTGAACGCGGTGTTCGCGGCCAGGATCAGCACCAGCGCGGTGGCGGCCTGGATGTAGAAGAACCCGAACGAGGTGTCCCCGCCGAAGACCGCTGAGGCGACCTGGGCGATGACGGTCCGCTGCGGCTCGGTCTCGCAGTCGGTGAAGCCCTCGAGGTCGCAGGGGAACTCGGCGTACTTGACCCCGGAGAACAGCGCCAGCGCGGTGACGCCGGCGAACATGGTGGCCGCGATGCCGCCCATCAGCGCCAGCGTGGTCGCCGCGTTCCTGGACTTCGGCGGCTTGAACGCCGGGACGCCGTTGGCGATGGCCTCGACCCCGGTCAGCGCGGTGCAGCCCGAGGCGAAGGCCCGCAGCGCGAAGAACAGCAGCGCGACCCCGGTCAGGTTGTCGAACCCGGGCTCGGGGGTGATCGTGTACGCCGCGCTCTCGGCGACCAGCGAGGCGTCCCGGAAGAAATACTCGATGAACCCGGTGACGATCATCACCATGATGCCGGCCACGAAGAGGTAGGTCGGGACGGCGAAGCTCTTGCCGGACTCCCGCAGGCCGCGCAGGTTCGCCGCCGCCAGGAAGCCGACCAGGACCACCGCGATCAGCACCCGGTGCTCGGCGAGGCCGGGGAACGCCGAGATGATGTTGTCGGTGCCGGCGCTGACGGACACGGCCACGGTGAGCACGTAGTCGGTGAGCAGTGCGCTGGCCACGACCAGCGAGGCGAACCGGCCGTGGTTCTTGGCCGCGACCTCGTAGTCACCGCCGCCGGAGGGGTAGGCGTGCACCACCTGGCGGTAGGACAGCACCACCACGACCAGCAGCAGGACGACGGCGACGGCCAGCCACGGGGCCAGGAACAGGAACGCCGTCCCGGCCAGGGTCAGCACGATGAGGATCTCCTGGGTGGCGTAGGCCACGGAGGAGAGCGGGTCGCTGGCGAAGATCGGCAGCGCCAGGCGCTTGGGCAGGAGCGACTCCCCGGCCCGGTCGCTGCGGACCGGCCGACCGAGGACGAGGCGTTTGGGGAGTTGTCCGAGGTCGGACAGCGAAGGCACGGCGAGGATGGTACGGCGGGGACGGCGGGCCGACGGCGGCCGTGACGCGCGATGGGCCACACCCCGGTCACCCATCGGTGTACGTTCGCGCGCTGTACGCCTCGGCGGTCCGCGCCGGGGCGCGAGAACCCCCGGGAGTCCCCTCGTGCACGTGGTCGTCATGGGCTGCGGCCGGGTCGGTTCGGCCATCGCCCGCCGCCTGGAGGAGATCGGCCACAGCGTGGCCGTGATCGACCAGAACGCCGAGGCCTTCCGCCGTCTGGGCCCGGAGTTCGCCGGCCGCCAGGTCACCGGGCTCGGCTTCGACCGGCAGACCCTGCTGGACGCCGGCATCGACTCGGCCGGGGCGTTCGCCGCGGTCAGCAGCGGCGACAACTCCAACATCATCAGCGCCCGGGTGGCCCGGGAGACGTTCGGCGTCGAGCACGTGGTCGCCCGGATCTACGACTCCAAGCGGGCCGAGGTCTACGAGCGGATGGGCATCCCCAGCGTGGCCACCGTGCCGTGGACGGTGAACCGGCTCATGCGCGAGCTGCTCAGCGTCAAGGTCACCGAGATCTGGCGCGAGCCCACCGGTCAGGTCCTGCTGATGCGGGTCACCGTCACCGACGGCTGGGTCGGCCGGCCGCTGGCCGAGCTCGAGCGGGCCACCGGCGCCCGGGCCGCCTGGGTGGTCCGGTTCGGCGAGGCCCAGCTGCCCAAGCCGGGCACCGTGCTCCAGACCGGCGACCACCTGGTCGTCGCCGCGACCGACGACATCGTCGCCACCGTGCACGACGTCGTGGGGCACGCCCCCGAAGGAGGGAACCACTGATGCGGGTCGCCATCGTGGGGGCCGGCGCCGTCGGCCGCTCCATCGCCGGGGAGCTGCTGGGCAACGGCCACGCCGTCATGCTCATCGAGAAGAACGGCGCCAAGGTCCGGGCCCGAGCGGTCCCCGGCGCCGAGTGGGTCCAGGCCGACGCCTGCGAGGTGACCGCGCTGGAGGAGGCCCACCTGGCCACCTGCGACGTCGTCATCGCCGCCACCGGCGACGACAAGGCCAACCTGGTCGTGTCGCTGCTGGCCAAGACCGAGTTCGCGGTCAACCGCGTCGTGGCCCGGGTCAAGGACCCGCGCAACGAGTGGCTCTACACCGAGGCGTGGGGCGTCGACGTCGCCGTCTCCACCCCGCGGGTACTCGCGGCCCTGGTGGAGGAGGCGGTGACCGTCGGCGACGTCGTGCGGCTGATGAGCTTCCGCAAGGGCGCCGCGAACCTGACCGAGATCACCCTGGCCGAGGACACCCCGTGGGTGGGCCGGCCGCTGCGCGACGTGCCGCTGCCTCGGGAGACGGTGCTCACCGCGATCCTGCGGGGCGACCGGGTCATCACGCCCTCCCCGGACGAGCCGTTGGAGGCCGGGGACGAGCTGCTCTTCATCATGCACGGGGACGTCGAGGACGAGCTGCAGCAGGTGCTCTGCGCCGGCTGAGCACCGCCCGCGGGCTGACCGGGGTCAGCCCGCGGGACGCTCGTCCGGTGCGTCGGGCCGGTGCTCGGCCGGCGCCGTGGTGTCGGCACCGGCCGGGGCGCGGTGACGGTGCAGCCGGGCCACGGCCCACAGCGTCACCACCAGCGCGAGCCCGGTGACGGGCAGCCCGAGCACCAGCGAGGCGGTGCCGAGCAGCTCCACCTCGTTGCGCAGGTACAGCACGCCCTGGACGGCGAACCGCACCACGAAGGTGGCCGCCCACAGGAGCGTGAGCCAGGTGTAGACCCGCACCACCCGGCGGTCGGTCCGCCAGTGCCGCTCGGCGACGGCGTCGGGCTCGCGTTCCGCGTCGGGGTCCGCACGCTGGGTCAGCTTCCCCCCGGCCCGCCCGCGCAGGCTGCCGCGCACCGTGTGGGTGGCCAGCCCGCCCAGGTGGCTGGGGGCCAGGAACTCCGCGGCCACCCCGACCAGCGGCCAGCGGACGACGACGGAGCCCAGCAGCACCAGCCCGATGGCGGCGTTGCGGACCAGGCCCAGGACGAAGAAGTCCCGGGCCTCGCCGGACTGCCGGGCGATGAACACCGCGATCGCGACGCCGACGAGCCCGCTGAACGCCTGCTGGACGCTCTCCCGGCGGACCAGCCGCAGCCCGAACACCAGCACCGCGGCCACCCCGGCCGCCCAGATGCCGGCGGTGAGGCCACCGAACCCGTTGGCGACCACGAAGGCCACGGTGGGCAGCGAGACGTCGACCATCCCGCGCCAGCCCCCGAGCTGGTCCAGGACGAGGTGCCGGTCGACCGCCAGCGACTTCTTGCCGCTGGGGGCGCTCACCCGATGCCCAGCTCGTACCAGGGGTTGTAGATGACCTTGCGGCCCTCGAAGGAGGCGAACCGCCCGCGGGCGGTGAGCGTGCGGCCGGGCTCGATGCCGGGGATGCGACGGCGACCCAGCCAGACCAGCGTCACCGAGCCCGAGCCGTCGAACAGCTCGGCCTCCAGCGTCGGCACGGTCTCCCGCGGGGTGTAGACGACGGACTTCAGCCGCCCGGTCACCGCGACCACCTTGCCCTTCTGGCAGGTGCTCACCGGCTCGCAGCCGGAGCTGGCCACGCCGGACTGCAGCTGCTGGGCGTCGATGGTCTGGTCGTCCGCGGTCAGCGACTGCAGCTTGCGGGAGAGCCAGCTCTTCGGACGGGTCTCGGTCACGGGACCAGCGTAGACAGCTCCGGGCCCGGCGTGCGGTGTCTGTCCAGCCACGTCCTGGCCAGGTCCCACGCGGCACCGTCGACGTCGATGAGCGGCATGTGGTCCCCGGGCACCGCTGCGACCTCCACGGAGGGGTCCACGGCGGCGTACCGCTCGCTCTGCTCGGGGACGACGGTGGTGTCCTCCACCCCGTGCACGCACAGCACCGCCGCACCGGTGGGGGCCAGCCGGACCGGGCTGGCCGTCGCGTAGCGGCCGGGGTGCTCGGCCGGGGTGCCGCCGAGCAGGTCGGTGACCGCACCGTCGCCCATGCCCTGCTCCGCGGCCCGCTCCAGGTCCAGCACACCGGCCTGCAGGACGGCGGCGGTCACCCGCACCCGGGGGGCGGCCCCCGGGGCGCCGGCGGGCAGCAGGTGCCGGCCGGCGGCCCAGCCGGCCAGGTGGCCGCCCGCGGAGTGCCCGACGACGGCGAGCACCGAGAGGTCCAGCCGGTCGACGTCGGGGAGGCCGGGCAGCGCGTCGAGCGCGGCTGCGACGTCGTCCAGGGTCTGCGGCCAGCCGCCGCCGCTGCCCACCCGGCGGTACTCGACCGACACGGCGGCCCACCCGCGCGCGGCCAGGTCCTCGGCCAGCGGGCGGGCCAGCTCGATGCCGTACGCGGCCCGCCAGAACCCGCCGTGCAGCACCACGGCGACCGGTGCGGGGCCGGACCCGGCCGGCAGTGTCAGCTCGAGGAACTGCTGCGGGTCGGGTCCGTAGCTGCTGCGACGGGGGGCGCTCACGGAGCGGGCGACACCCCGCCGGCGGGCGGGGTCGTGCCGGCGGCTGGCGGGGTCGCCCCGGCGGCCTTGGCGGCGGCCTGCTGGCGGGCGACCTGTTCGGCGGCCTGCGGCGGCAGCGTCATCGGCAGCTGCTCACGCACCGGCATGGGCTCGGTCCCCCGCACCACGACGATGCCGCGGAAGGCGTCCTCCAGGGCGGCACCGGCCTCGGGGGTCTCGGCGGCGGCGCCGCTGATCATGCCGCGCAGGAACCAGCGCGGGCCGTCGACGCCGATGAAGCGGGTCGCCCGGCGCACCGGCGGGGAGGGCTGGGTCTGTCCTGGCTGCGGCGGCGGGCTGGCCTGCACGTACCCGGCCAGCTCCGGGCCGAAGGGGCCCTCCTGCTCGGTGAGCGACCCGCCCTGGCTGCTGGCGCTCTGCGCGAGGTCGCCCCGCACGCCGTCCCAGATGCCGCCGGCGCGCGGCGCGGCGAAGGCCGACACCTGCAGCAGGGAGTCCCCCGCGCGCAGGCTCGCCCCGACCACCTTCTGGCTGGCGTTGACGTCCACCCGCAGCTCCATGCCGGGGACCGCGGGCAGCCGCAGCGACCCCAGGTCCACCCGGTTGACGCCGTCCTCGGGCGCGTCCGCCTCGTCCCACGGGCCGAGGGTCTCCTCGACGTCGCGCTCGCGCACCTGCGGCTCCGGGGGCACGCCCCGCTCCCGCACGCTGCGCTCGATCCGGTTGCGCCGCCGTCCGAACGGCATGTCAGACCTGCCCCTCTGTCGTCTCTGTCTGTGGCAGGGGGGCCGGCGGACCGCCGGAGCCCCCGGTCGACCCGTGCCCACCGCTGCCGCGCACGCTGTCGGGCAGCCGGTCCACGGGGGTGAAGACCGCCCGCACCACCGGCTGGACCACCAGCTGGGCGACCCGGTCGCCCCGGCTCAGCCGGATCGTCTCGGTGGGGTCGGTGTTCACCAGGTTGACCTTGATCTCGCCCCGGTAGCCGGCGTCGACGGTGCCGGGGGCGTTCACCAGGCTCAGGCCCACCCGGTGGGCCAGCCCGGAGCGGGGGTGCACGAAACCGGCGTACCCGTCGGGGATCGCCACCGACACCCCGGTGCCCACCAGCGCCCGCTGGAACGGGGCCAGCACGACGTCCTCGGTGACGGCGAGGTCGGCCCCGGCGTCCCCCGGCAGCGCGTAGGCCGGCAGCGCGGCGCCGTCGGCGAGGGTCACCGGGACGGTCACCGGGGGCTGGGGTGTGGCGTCGGGCACGGCAGCGAGGCTAGTGCCCGCCGCTGGCGGCGGGTCGGCGGTCAGGACGAGCCGGGCAGCGCCGTGCGCAGGTCGGCGAGCACCTTCTCGGCCAGCTGGGTGGTGGCCTTGCGGTTGCTGCGGGCGGCCAGCGTGGCGCCCAGCAGGAAGGGGGCCGCGGAGGAGACGTTGCGGGCCAGCCGGCGGGTGACCCGGCGGCGGAGCGCGTTGACCCCGGCGCTGCCGATGGTGGACAGCAGTCCGCCCTGCCCGGGGACGCCGTCCACGGCGCGCTGCGAGGTCCAGGCGTTCAGGTAGGCGCCGGCACGCTGCCCGGCCTCGCCCACGGCGGGTCGGCCGTGGAGCTCGTGCAGCTCGCCGATCAGCACGACCTCGACCGCGGCGACCAGCACGGTCTCCGCGCCCAGCTCCAGCGGCAGTGCCACCATCGAGGGCGGTGCGAACCACTGCGCGGCGGTCAGCCCGCCGGTGGCGGCCCCGATGCCCGCGGTCAGGGTCGCCGCGCGGGACACCAGGTGCTCGGCGATCTCGCTGTCGGTGCGGCCGGGGTGCGCGGCGCGGATGCGGTCGCGGTCCCGGATGGGCAGCCTCGGTGCGGCGGTGCGGAGCAGGTCGGTGAGGACCGTGCCGGGGTTCCAGCTGCGGCCGCCGGCCTCGCCCGCGCCGGCGGTGGCCGCCGGGGCGCCGTCGTCACCCCCGCCGCGGACGGCGGAGGCGACGGCACCGACGACGTCACGCAGGGTGCGGGCGGCCCGGCTCCCCGCGGCCGGGCCCGCCGTGGAGGGACCAGACGCCGGGGCGTCGCGGTCACCGAGCAGTCCGGCGACGGCGTCGGCGAGGGACCGGGCCGCGCGGCCCAGACCCCCACCGCTCTCCGGGCCGGGGACGACCT
Organism: Klenkia sp. AC732; assembly: GCF_979256525.1. Lineage (NCBI taxonomy): Bacteria > Bacillati > Actinomycetota > Actinomycetes > Geodermatophilales > Geodermatophilaceae > Klenkia > Klenkia sp. AC732. The sequence goes on from NZ_CEEDOS010000042.1 coordinate 30,081, forward strand.
CGCCCTCCACCGGGCGGGGCCGCGGCACGTCCCGCACCGGTCCGGTGCGCGGTCCCTCGCTGCTCACGGCTCCCCCTCGGTGGTCCTGCAGTGGTGGTGCGGTGTGGCGGTGTGGCGGTGCGGTGTGGCGCGACCGGTCAGGCGCAGTCGCGGCAGACCAGCCGGTCGCCCTTGGTGGAGGCCAGCCGGCTGCGGTGGTGCACCAGGAAGCAGCTCGAGCAGGTGAACTCGTCCTCCTGCTTGGGCAGCACGCGGACGGTGAGCTCCTCGTTGGACAGGTCGGCGCCGGGCAGCTCGAGCGCCTCGTTGAAGTCGGTCTCGTCGACGTCGACCGAGGAGGACTGGGCCTCCGCGCGACGGGCCTTGAGCTCCTCCAGGGAGTCCTCGCCCATCTCGTCGGACTCGTTGCGGCGTGGGGCGTCGTAGTCGGTGGCCATGGTGTGTGCCCCTCTTCCCTGATGTCGCGGGCGCGCACGGTGTGGCGTTCCCGCTCGGTGTCTCTCGTCGGCCGCCCGGTGGGGCGACCCGGAGGTCTGTGTCGTGCACCGGTGTCGGCCGGGACGGTGTCGCCCGAGGGCTCCGACCCGGTCCCCCGATCGGCTCCGGCAGCCCCCCAACGCGGTGCGCACCGCGTTTGTGCCCGGCTGGGCCGCGGTCACACCCCGTGCCCACCGTGACGTGCGACGGCCTCGGCGGGGAGACGTCGTCCGGCACTGCAGGGGGGCGGGGGCGCCAGAGGTTACCCTGCGCCGATGACCGCCGCCGTGGGTGCTGATCCAGGGGTCGTGGGCCCCTACCTGGCCACCGTCCTGGCCGACGAGCGCTGGCGGGAGGTGGACGTCGACCTCATCGCCGCGGGCATGTCCAACCTCACGTACGTGGTGACCCCGACGGCAGGTCCGGGCGGCCGGGACGACGAGGCGGCGGTGATCCTGCGGCGTCCGCCGACCGGGGCCGTGCTCGCGACCGCGCACGACATGGCCCGGGAGCACCGGGTCGTCAGCGCGCTGGGCGGGACGCCGGTGCCGGTCCCCCGCACGCTGCACCTGTGCACCGACACCGAGGTGCTCGGGGCGCCGTTCTACGTGATGGAGCGGGTCGTCGGCGTGCACGTCGTCGACGAGCTGCCGGCCGGGTACGCCGAGACGCCGGCCCAGCGGCGCCGGCTGGCCGAGGGCCTCATCGACGTGCTGGCCGACCTGCACGCGGTGGACCCGGCAGCTGTGGGGCTCTCCGACTTCGGCCGGCCCGAGGGCTTCCTGGCCCGTCAGGTGCGCCGCTGGACCACCCAGTGGGAGGCCACCCGGGACCGCGACCGGCCCGAGCTGGACGCCCTCGCCGCCCGGCTGGCCGCGACCGTGCCCGACACCCGCCGGACAGGCATCGTGCACGGGGACTTCCGGCTGGACAACTGCCTGCTGGACCCGGAGGTGCCCGGCCGGGTGCGCGCGGTGCTGGACTGGGAGATGTCCACCCTGGGCGACCCGCTCACCGACCTGGGGATGCTCTTCGTCTACTGGCCCCAGGCAGGTGAGGACCGCGGCGTCGCCCTGTCGCCGGTGACCACGCTGCCGGGCTTCCCGACCCGGGCCGAGGTGGCCGAGCACTACGCCGCCCGCAGCGGCACCGACCTGGGCGACCTGTCCTGGTACGCCGGGTTCGCCTACTTCAAGTTCGCCTCGATCCTGGCCGGCATCGTCGCCCGCTCGGCCGCGGGGGCGATGGCCGGCAAGGACACCGCCGGCTACGCCGACAAGATCGACCCCTGCGTGCGGCTGGGACGCGCCGCGCTCGAGGACGGTGCCCTCTGAGACGGTCGGGTCCCACTAGAGTCCCCGACGTCGAGAGCCCCAGCCCCCGAACGCGGGGGGCCGCCCGAGTGGAGCGCAGTTGAGCGAGTCCCGTCCCCCGGTCCGCTCACGCAGTGGCCGTCGGCCGATCGTGCCCCTCGTGTTCCTGCTGGTGCTGGCCATCGCCGCGCTGGGTGTCTGGTGGAACGTCTTCCGGGACGCTGCGGCCACCGACCGCGCCCAGGCCGCGGCCTGCACGAGCGCCGCTGTCGCCCCGCCGTCCCTGGACCCGGCCACGCTGCAGGTGCGGGTGTTCAACGCGACCGACACGGCGGGTCTCGCCCAGACGGTGGCCAGCACCCTGCAGTCGCGCGGCTTCGCCGTCACCGAGATCGCCAACGACTCCAGCGGCCGCGAGGTCGCCGGGGCCGGCGAGGTGCGGCACGGTCCCCGCGGCAGCGAGGCCGCCCGGTACCTGGCGGTCCAGCTGCCCGGGTCGACCGACTTCGTCGACACCCGGGCCGACGCGACCGTCGACCTGGTGATCGGCCCGGCCTTCACCGAGCTGGCCACCGCCGAGCAGGTCGCTGCCACCCTGGCCCCCGCGACGGACGTCCCCGCCGCCGCCTGCTGACAGCGGGCCCTGCGCCCGGGCTACCGGTGTGCCTCGTGCGCCCGGGCCACCAGCGCGAGGAAGTCGGTCTCGATCGAGGCCGGGACGGCGGTCACCAGCGGGTCACCGGACCCGTGCCCCGTGGTCACCGCGACGCGCAGACCGGCCTCGGCGGCGACCAGGTCGGCCGCGACGTGGTCCCAGGGCTTGAGGTCCAGCTGGTAGAACGCGTCCACCCGACCGGCCGCGGCCAGGCAGATCTCCACCGCCGCCGACCCCCAGCGGCGCACGTCGCGCACCTCGGGCAGCACGGCGGCCAGCACGTGGCCCTGCCGGGTGCGGATGCCCCGGTCGTAGGCGAACCCGGTGGCCACCAGCGTCAGCTCCAGGCTCGCGGGCGAGGACGAGCGCAGCGCCGTCCGGACGCCGTCGCGGGTCACCCAGGCGCCCCCGCCGCGCACCGCGGCGTAGGTCTCCCCCGTGGGCACGTCGACGACCACGCCCACCTCGGTGACCCCGTCGACCTCTGCGGCGATGCAGACGGCGAAGGACCCCAGGCCGTAGAGGAAGTTGACCGTGCCGTCGATGGGGTCCACGACCCAGCGGACGCCGCTGGAGCCCTCCCGGGAGGCCCCCTCCTCCCCCAGCACCCCGTCGTCGGGCCGGGCCCCGAGCAGCCGGTCGACGACGAGGGCCTCGCTGGCCTTGTCCACGGCAGTGACGACGTCGACGACGCTGGTCTTGGTGTCCACGTCGTCGCCGGCGCTCGCGCGGCCGGCGGAGACGAGGGCGGCGGCCTCGGCGGCGGTGGCCAGGGCCAGCTCGAGCAGCTCCGTGGCCAGGGGGGTGGGCAGGGCGGCGGACGGGGCGGCGGACGGGGCAGTGGACGCGGGAGTGGTCACGTGGGGTGATCCTGCCGGAGTCGGTGCTGTGCGACTGCGGCGGCGATCACTAGCCTGTCCGCGTGCAGGGCTTCGGAGTAGACGTCGGTGGCAGTGGCATCAAGGGGTGCCTGGTCGACCTGGACAGGGGTGAGCTCATCGGGGAACGGGTCCGGATACCGACCCCGCAGCCGGCCATGCCCGACCCGGTGTACGACGTGATCGGCGACATCGTCGGTCAGTTCGGCTGGGAGGGGCGCATCGGCGTCACCTACCCCGGGGTCATGAAGAGCGGCGTGGCCTACACCGCCGCCAACATGGACCCGACCTGGATCGGCACCGACATGGCCGCCGGCGTCGAGACCCGGATCCCGGGCACGGTGCAGACCCTCAACGACGCCGACGCCGCAGGGCTCGCCGAGATGGCCTACGGCGCCGGCAAGGGCCAGCGGGGCCTGGTGCTGATGCTGACCTTCGGCACGGGCATCGGCAGTGCCCTGTTCATCGACGGGCGTCTGGTGCCCAACACGGAGTTCGGCCACATCGAGGTCGACGGCGCGGACGGCGAGAAGGCCGCCTCGGCCGCCGCGCGCGAGCGTGAGGACCTCAGCTACCCGGACTGGGCCAAGCGCGTGGACCGCTACCTGGACACCCTGGAGCGGGGCCTGTGGCCCGACCTGATCGTCGTGGGCGGCGGGGTGAGCAAGAAGGCGCACAAGTGGGTGCCGCTGCTGTCGACCCGCACCCGGGTGGTGCCCGCCGAGCTGCTCAACGACGCCGGCATCGTCGGTGCGGCCCTGGCCGCCGAGCAGCGCATCGGCCAGTGAGCCCGGCGCTGGGCAGTCGCACAGCGGACGCACACGTCCGGGCGACCCGATCACGTACCGCAACTGCTGACCGGCCGCGGGCCCGTCGTTACAATGGTGACGCCCCGCACCTCGCCGGCCCAGCCGGACAGACCTCTCCGTCCCGCAGCCGGTCGTCCCACACCACCGGTCTCCCGTGCCGGAGTGCGTCTGTGCGTCCGGTCCCGGGGCCGCTGCCCGAGGGCCTCCACCCCGGGGAACGCACCGCAGCACCGCAGCACGGGAAGGAACCCCGAGTGACCGCCGCCAAGTCCGTCGCCCCCCAGGACACCGCGCCGTCCACCGCCAGCCCCTCCACCGCCAGCCCCGCCGCCGCACCGGCGAAGCGGGCCGCGGCGAGGAAGCCGGCCGCGCGGACCAAGCCGACGATCACCCCCTCCCCCGGGCAGGACGCCGCCGAGGGCACGGTGCTCACCGCCGTCGCCACCCCCGGGCAGGCCACGGCCGTCGTCGCCGGCAAGGAGGGTCTGACGCTGGACGAGAGCGCCGTCGTCGGCAAGGACGGCGTGGCCGAGACCGAGGAGAAGCCCGAGGCCGACGCCGCCGGCTCGACGGAGTTCGAGTGGGACGACGAGGAGGAGAGCGTCGCGCTGCGCCAGGCGCGCAAGGACGCCGAGATGACCGCCTCGGCGGACTCGGTGCGCGCCTACCTCAAGCAGATCGGCAAGGTCGCCCTGCTCAACGCCGAGGAGGAGGTCGACCTCGCCAAGCGCATCGAGGCCGGCCTCTACGGCTCCGAGCGGCTGCGCCAGGTCGAGGCCGAGGGCACCAAGCTGACGACGCAGATGCGCCGGGACCTCAACTGGATCGTCCGCGACGGCGAACGCGCCAAGAACCACCTGCTGGAGGCCAACCTCCGCCTGGTCGTCTCCCTCGCCAAGCGCTACACCGGCCGCGGCATGGCCTTCCTGGACCTCATCCAGGAGGGCAACCTCGGGCTCATCCGAGCGGTCGAGAAGTTCGACTACACCAAGGGCTACAAGTTCTCGACCTACGCGACGTGGTGGATCCGCCAGGCCATCACCCGCGCGATGGCCGACCAGGCGCGCACCATCCGCATCCCGGTGCACATGGTCGAGGTCATCAACAAGCTGGGTCGCATCCAGCGCGAGCTGCTCCAGGACCTGGGCCGGGAGCCCACGCCGGAGGAGCTGGCCAAGGAGATGGACATCACCCCGGAGAAGGTGCTGGAGATCCAGCAGTACGCCCGGGAGCCGATCAGCCTGGACCAGACCATCGGCGACGAGGGCGACAGCCAGCTCGGTGACTTCATCGAGGACTCCGAGGCCGTCGTGGCCGTCGACGCGGTCAGCTTCACCCTCATGCAGGACCAGCTGACCAGCGTGCTGCAGACGCTGTCCGAGCGGGAGGCCGGCGTCGTCCGGCTGCGCTTCGGCCTCGCCGACGGCCAGCCGCGCACCCTGGACGAGATCGGCCAGGTCTACGGCGTCACCCGGGAGCGGATCCGGCAGATCGAGTCCAAGACGATGTCCAAGCTGCGCCACCCCAGCCGCTCCCAGGTGCTGCGCGACTACCTGGACTGAGAGGGAAGACCCCCTCGTCTCCCGGACCACGCTGCGCGCGGCCCGGGTCCCTGCGAGGGGGCCGTTCCATCCGGTCGGGGGTCACTCCACGGGAGCGGGTCGGTCGCGGTGTGGGAGGACGGGCTGGCGGGTAAGCGCGTAGCGTGGGAGGCGTCAAGCAAGCAGCGGACCCCACTGCCGGCCCCCGGGTCGGTGCACCGATGAACCACCGAGCACGTGCACCACGAACGACCACCACGACCAGTGAGATCCCTGCCGACCCGCTCCACCCCCAGGTCCCGCGGACCCGCGACACGCCGCCATCGGCGAGTCGGGAGTCCATCGGACCGGATCGGGAACACCGGGGGTCATCCTGGCGCTGTGCAGGAGGCCGATCCGCAAGCGCGGGTCCGTGCGGTAGAGAGCGAGTGATGACCAGATGACACAGACCCTGACGACGAGCCCGCCCACCGACGACCTGGTCGTTCCCTTCCACTGCGACCGCTGCGGCGCGCTCGCCAAGGTGCGCGTCGTGCTCGCCAGCGGCAGCGACCTCGTCTTCTGCGGGCACCACGCCCGCGAGTACGACGCCAAGCTGCGCGACATCGCCGTCGACATCATCGACGCCGACAGCGAGCAGCCCGTCACGACCTGATCGAGACGCTATCGTCGCTCCCAGCGATGGAGCTCTCACCTGACGACGCCGCCGGTGCTCCCGTCCTTCCCCGGGACGAGCACCGGCGGCGTCGTCGTACCCCGGGCAGGTGCCCCGGCCAGATCGAGGCGGAGACCACCCGATGAGCGACCCCACCCCGCGCGAGGAGACCCCGCGCGAGGACCAGCAGCGAGCCGACGAGACCCCGGACCAGCCCGCGGAGACCGCGGCCACCCCCGAGGACCCTGCCGCCGAGCGGCCTGCGCTCGAGGACCCCGCGCCTGCGGACACTGCGCGTGCGGACCCGGCGTCCGCCGACGCCGCGGACCGCACCGAGCGACTGCAGCCCGACGGCACCGTCGGGTCGGCCCGCCCGGGCTCCCCTGCCGCGCCGCCCGCGGTCTCCCCGCAGCGACCCGTCGCCTCCGTGCGGCCCACCCCGCCGTCGGCGCCGGCACCCCAGCTGCCGCTGACCCCCCGTCGCCGCGCCCGCGACGAGGACGCTCCGCCGCCGGTCCCGGTCGAGCAGCTGCCCACCAGCGAGCTGGCCACGCCGTCCACCCGCACGCCGTCCGCCCGCACGACGCCGGCGCCCGACGAGCGGCCCGCGGCCCCGGTCCGCGACGAGGAGCCCAGCGACCTGGAGACCACCGCCGAGGTGCCGGCGGCCGTCGTCCCGCGCGACGTCTTCGACGACGTCCCGCCGCGCAGCCCTGCCTCGGCTGCACCGCAGCCGCCGGACGAGCCCGAGCGGGAAGACCCCACCGTCGTCGCGGCCGCCTCGTCGGCCTGGGCGGACTCCCCCGCGGAACCGTGGCCCGCGTCCGGCACCGAGCACGAGGCCGTCACCGGCGACACCACGGACGACGGTCCCGGTGACCCCGAGGACACGGGCACGTCCCGTCCCTGGTGGCGCCGTCCCGCCGTGCTGGCCCCGGTGGGCCTGCTCGTCCTGCTCGGCGTCGTCTACGGCGCCGACCTGGCCGTGGCCGGGGACGACGTCCCCCGCAACACCGTGGTCGCCGGCGTCGACGTCGGCGGCATGTCCCCCGCCGCCGCTGCCGACACGCTGACCGCCGACCTGGCCCCGCGGGTGACCGCGGACCACGTCCTGGTCGCCGACGACGTCCAGGGCACGCTGTCCCCCGCCACCGCCGGCATCACCCTGGACGTCGACGCCACCGTGCAGGCGGCGTCAGGTCAGCCGCTGAACCCGTGGACCCGGGTCGTCTCGCTGTTCACCGACCGCGAGGTCGAGCCGGTCATCACCGGCGACGAGACCGCGCTGGAGGCCCAGCTCGAGCAGTTCGCCGGCCAGGTCGACCGGGCGCCCAGCGACGCGACCATCGCCCTGAGGGGCACGGAGGCCTCCGTCGTCCCGGCGGTGACCGGTCGCGAGCTGGACCGCGCAGGCGCGGCAGAGGCCGTCACCGAGGCGCTGGCCTCCGGCGGCGACCCGGCCACGCCGATCGACCTGCCGGTGGAGACCACCGACGTGCTGGTCCACGAGGAGCAGGCCCAGCAGGCCCTCGACGAGACCGTCACCCCGGCACTGTCGGCACCGGTCACCGTCGTCGGCGACGACGGTGCGACGACCGCGGAGATCGACGAGGCCGGGATCGGCTCGGCCCTGGTCTTCACCGGGCAGGAGGACGGCACGCTCGCCGTCACCCTGGACCCCGCGGCCCTCTCGACCGCCCTGGGCGACCAGCTCGGGGAGTTCGGCACGCCCGCGGTGGACGCCGACTTCGCCGTCAGCGGCAGCTCGATCTCCGTGGTGCCCTCGGTCGACGGCACCGGCATCGACCCGACCGCGCTGGCCGGGCAGCTGCTGCCGGTGCTCGCCCAGCCGGCCCCGCGCCAGGTCACCGCGAGCCTGGGCCCCGTGCCGGCGGAGTTCACCACCGACGAGGCCAACGCCCTGGGAGTGGTGGAGCAGATCAGCACGTTCACCACCAACTTCACCAGCCAGGCCTCGGGCACCAACATCCGCGTGGTGGCTGCCGAGGTGGACGGCGCGCTGATCCTGCCGGGCGAGGACTTCAGCCTCAACGGCTACACCGGGCCGCGCGGTGAGGCCCAGGGCTACGTCGCCGCCGGCGTCATCAACAACGGCGAGTTCACCCAGGCCGTCGGTGGTGGCATCAGCCAGTTCGCCACCACGATGTTCAACGCCGTCTTCTTCGCCGGGCTCGAGGACGTGTTCCACAAGCCGCACAGCTACTACATCTCCCGGTACCCGGCGGGCCGCGAGGCGACGGTCTACTACGACTCGATCGACCTGAAGTGGCGCAACGACAGCCCGACCGGTGTCTACGTGCAGACGATCTGGACGTCGAACTCCCTCACCGTGACGTTCTGGGGCACCCAGCGCTACGACATCGAGTCGATCAGCAGCGACCGGTACAACGTGCGCTCCCCCGTGGTGCAAGAGAAGCCCGACGACGGCTCGTGCTCCCCGCAGGGCGGGTCCAACGGGTTCGACATCACCGTGACCCGGGTCTTCAAGGACCCGGCGACCGGTGCCCAGATCCGCACGGAGGACTTCCAGACCCGCTACGCCGCAGAGCCGGTCATCCGCTGCGTGCCCGTCGCGCCCCCCGCGCCGGAGGGCACCGCCCCCGCGGCGCCGGCCCAGCCGACGGGCCGCCGCCCGTCCCGGACGGTCCTCCCGGGCGTGTCGACCTGACCCGTCCGGGTGGGCGGCCCCCGACGGGGGACGGTTGGCCCGTGCACACTGGTCGGATGGCGACGGTCCTGCCTTCGGGCGCTGCGGCGGGTGCCGGCGCCGAGGAGCCGGACCCGGTCCTCGACGACCGGGCGCCCGACGAGGAGCACACCGGCTCGACCGCCAGTGCGTCCTCGGCCCGGGTGCCGTGGTCGCCGAAGCTCGCCGTTGCCCGGGCGCCGGCGCCGGTCCGGGTGCCGTTGCAGGTGCTGGGCCGGACGGTCGCCAAGGCCTGGCACGACCGCATCCTGGGCCTGTCGGCCGAGGCGTCGTTCTGGCAGGTGCTGTCTGTCCCGCCGCTGCTGATCGGTCTGCTGGGGTCGCTGGGCTACCTGGGCAACTTCATCGGCGACGACACGGTCACCGAGATCGAGGACCGGCTCGTCGACCTGGCCTCCCAGGCGCTGACCCCCGACGTCGTGGAGACCCTGGTCCAGCCCACGCTCAACGACATCCTGGGTTCGGGTCGGCTCGACGTGGTGAGCCTGGGCTTCCTGGTCTCGCTGTGGGCGGGGTCCTCGGGGGTGGCGACCTTCATGAACACCAGCGTCATCGCCTACGACCAGCGCGACGTCCGCGGTCCGATCCGCACCCGGCTGATGGCCCTGGGCCTGTTCGTCGTCGCCCTGGTGATCGCGGTGCTGTCCCTGCCGCTGCTGGTGCTGGGCCGCACGTCGATCGTGGCGCTGCTGCCGACCGAGTGGCAGGACACCGCGACCGTGTTGGTGAACGCGGTCTACTGGCCCTCGGTGCTGGTGCTGCTCGTCCTGGCCCTGACCAGCTTCTACCACGTGACCCTGCCCCGCCGGCTGCCCTGGCTGCGGCACCTGCTGGGTGCGCTGTTCGCGGTGGCGTTCTTCATCGCGGCGTCCCTGGTGCTGCGCACGTACGTCGCCGACATCCTCACCACGGCGCTGCCCTACGGCGCGCTGGCCGCCCCGATCGCGGCCCTGCTGTTCTGCTTCTTCCTCGGCATGGCGATCCTGCTGGGCGCGGAGATGAACGCCACCGTCGAGGCACGCTGGCCCAGCGGCCAGCGCCGCCACGACCGCCGCCGCAAGCGCCGCCGCGAGGCCAAGATCCACCTCGAGGCCCGCAAGCTCGGCCTTCGCTGACCAACCGCGCCCGATGGAACGGCCTCGTCGCAGGGGCCCGCCCGGCGCGCAGCGTCGGGTGGGGGGCGACGAGGTCCTTCACTTCTTGAGCTGCGCGTAGACCTCCTTGCACGGCTCGCACACCGGACTGCCGGGCTTGGGGCTCTTGGTGACCGGGAAGACCTCGCCGCACAGCGCCTCGACCATGGTGCCCATGACGGCGCTCTCGGCGATCGCGTTCTTCTTCACGTAGTGGAAGACCTCGGGGCCCTGGTCGGTGCTCGAGTCGCGGACGTCGGGACGCTCGAGGATCTCGGTGCTCACGGTGGGACTCCCTGTCGGTGGTCGGGGGCTGCGGGCGGGCCGGCACCGGGGGGTCTCCCGGGCGCTGCGACCCGCCGTCCATGATGACAGGGTGTCTGCCCCCACACCCCG
>NZ_CEEDOS010000043.1:0-39843 GCF_979256525.1 Klenkia sp. AC732
GGGTGGGTCAGGTGGCGGGGGTGTCCTGGGTGGTGTCCACCGGCGCCTTGCCCGGGTCGGTGATCTGGTACTTCTCCACCGCCTGGGCGACGACGGAGCGCTCGATCTCACCGCGCTTGGCCAGCTCGCCCAGCACGCGGACGACGATCGACTCGGCGTCCACCCGGAAGTGGCGGCGCAGGGCCGGGCGGGTGTCGGACAGGCCGAACCCGTCGGTGCCGAGGGAGACCAGGCCGGGGACGTAGGGCGCCAGCAGGTCCGGCACTGCCTTCATCCAGTCCGAGACCGCCACGACCGGGCCCTCGACGTCGGCGAGCTTGCGGGTCACGTAGGGCACCCGCGCCTCCTCGGCCGGGTTGTCCAGGTTCCACTCGTCGGCCTCGACCGCGTCGCGGCGCAGCTCCGTCCACGACGTGACCGACCAGATGTCGGCCGAGACGCCCCAGTCGGCGGCGAGCAGCTCCTGGGCGCGCTGCGCCCACGGCACCGCGACGCCCGACGCCAGGATCTGCGCCTTCTTCGCATCGTCGATCCACGGGCCCTGGTTGAGCCGGTAGATGCCCGAGAGCAGGCCGCTGACGTCCAGGTCCTCGGGCTCGGCGGGCTGCCGGTAGGCCTCGTTGTAGATCGTCATGTAGTAGAAGACGTTCGGGCTGCGGTCCCCGCCCTGCGGTGCGCCGGGGTCCTCGCCGTACATCCGGGCCAGGCCGTCCTTGACGATGTGCCCGACCTCGTAGCTGAACGCCGGGTCGTAGGTGACGACGGCGGGGTTGGTCGCGGCCAGCAGTAGCGAGTGCCCGTCCTCGTGCTGCAGGCCCTCGCCGTTCAGCGTCGTCCGGCCGGCGGTGGCACCGAGGGCGAACCCGCGGACCATCTGGTCACCGGCGGCCCAGAAGGCGTCGCCGGTCCGCTGGAAGCCGAACATCGAGTAGAAGATGTAGAGCGGGATCATCGCCTCGCCGTGCGTGGCGTAGGAGGACCCGACAGCGGTGAAGGACGCGGTGGAACCGGCCTCGTTGATCCCCTCGTGGAGGATCACGCCCGACGTGGACTCCTTGTAGGCCAGCATCAGCTCACGGTCGACCGAGGTGTAGGTCTGCCCGTGCGGGGAGTAGATCTTCTGCGTCGGGAAGAGGCTGTCCATCCCGAAGGTGCGGGCCTCGTCCGGGATGATCGGGACGAAGCGGGGGCCCAGCTCGGGGTCCTTGAGCAGCTCCTTGAGCAGGCGGACGAACGCCATCGTCGTCGCCACCTCCTGCTTGCCCGACCCTCGCTTGAGGACGTCGAACGCCTTCTCCTCCGGGGCCTTCAGCGGCTTGGCGGCCGCCCGGCGACGGGGTACCGCACCGCCGAGCTGGCGACGACGCTCGAGCATGTACTGCATCTCGTCGGACTTCTCGTCCGGCTTGTAGTACGGCGGGAGGGTCTTGTCCAGGGCCTCGTCGGGGATCGGCAGGTACAGCCGGTCGCGGAAGTCGACCAGGTCCTCGGCGGTCAGCTTCTTCATCTGGTGCGTGGAGTTGCGGCCCTCGAAGTGGCTGCCCAGCGTCCAGCCCTTGATGGTCTTGGCGAGGATGACCGTGGGCTGGCCCTTGTGCTCCATCGCGGCCTTGTAGGCGGCGTAGACCTTGCGGTAGTCGTGGCCACCGCGCTGCAGGGCCCAGACCTCGTCGTCGGTCATGCCCTCGACCAGCTTGCGGGTGCGCGGGTCGCGGCCGAAGAAGTGCTCGCGGACGAAGGCGCCGTCCTCGGCCTTGTAGGTCTGGTAGTCCCCGTCGGGCGTCTGGTTCATCAGGTTCACCAGGGCGCCGTCGCGGTCGGCGGCCAGCAGCTTGTCCCAGCCGCGGCCCCACACGACCTTCAGCACGTTCCAGCCGGCGCCGCGGAAGAAGGACTCCAGCTCCTGGATGACCTTGCCGTTGCCGCGGACCGGGCCGTCCAGGCGCTGCAGGTTGCAGTTGATGACGAACGTGAGGTTGTCCAGCTCCTCGCGGGCGGCGATGCCGATCGCGCCGAGGGACTCCGGCTCGTCCATCTCGCCGTCGCCCAGGAACGCCCAGACGTGCTGGTCGGAGGTGTCGGCGATGCCGCGGGAGTGCAGGTAGCGGTTGTACCGGGCCTGGTAGATCGCGTTGATCGGGCCCAGGCCCATCGACACGGTCGGGAACTCCCAGAAGTCCGGCATGAGCCGGGGGTGCGGGTAGCTGGAGAGCCCGCCGCCGGGGTGGCTGACCTCCTGGCGGAAGCCGTCCATCTGGTGCTCGGTGAGCCGGCCCTCGAGGAAGGCGCGGGCGTAGATGCCGGGGGAGGCGTGGCCCTGGAACCAGATGTGGTCGCCGCCGCCGGGGTGGTCCTTGCCGCGGAAGAAGTGGTTGAAGCCGACCTCGTAGAGCGAGGCGGAGGAGGCGTAGGAGGAGATGTGCCCACCGACGGCGACCCCGGGCCGCTGCGCGCGGTGGACCATGATCGCGGCGTTCCAGCGGATGTAGGCGCGGATCCGGCGCTCGACGTCCTCGTCGCCCGGGAACCACGGCTCGCGCTCGGGCGGGATCGTGTTGATGTAGTCGGTGCTGCGCAGGGCGGGGACGCCGACCTGCTGCTCGCGGCTGCGCTCCAGCATGCGGAGCATCAGGTAGCGGGCGCGGCCCTTGCCGGCGTGGTCGACGACGGCGTCGAAGGACTCCAGCCACTCACTCGTCTCGTCGGGGTCGTTGTCGATCAACTGGCTCGGCAGGCCGTCGGTGATGACCGCGCGGGGGGTGCCGGACTCGCGGGCGGGTTCTCCGTCCGACTGCTGCGTGGCGCTCATGTGCACATCGTCTCCTGTCCGGTGTTCCGACGTCACGCCGCCTCCGGACGTGTCCACAGTGGTCGCGGCGGTGACCTGTCGGTGACGGCCCCGTGACCTGCGCCGGGACGTCGTCGAGCCCGTAGTCTGCCGGTCCCGGTCGGGCGCCCCCGGGACGTCGCGCGCGGGGGGCCCTGGCGGGGGTCGCCGGGGAGGTCGCACCACCCGGGATGGCGTACCCGGCTACCGCTCGGCGCCGTCGTCGGACACACTGACGCACCGACCGGGCGCGTCGCGGTGACGTGACGCACTCCGGACACACAGACCAGGTTCACTGAGCACATGGAGGACGAGCAGGGATGAGCGTCGACTCGGGCAGCGCCAGCATGGCGGCCCGGCTGGGGATCAAGCCGGGCATGGTCGTGCAGGAGCTCGGCTGGGACGAGGACGCCGACGAGGACCTGCGCGACTCCGTCGTCGAGATCTCCGGCGGCGAGATGGTCGACGAGGACTCCGACGAGGTGGCCGACGTCGTCCTGCTGTGGTGGCGGGAGGAGGACGGGGACCTGATCGACGCCCTCGTCGACTCCCTGGCCGCCCTGGCCGACGACGGCGTCGTCTGGCTGCTCACGCCGAAGTCCGGCCGCGCCGGCCACGTCGAGCCCGGCGAGGTCACCGAGGCCGCGCCCACCGCGGGCCTGCAGCAGACCAGCAGCATCTCCGCGGCCAAGGAGTGGGCCGGCATCCGCCTGGTCACGCCCAAGGCCGCCCGCTCCAAGCGCTGATCCGGCTCCCGCCCGGGTCACCGGGTGGGGCAGGATCGGGGCATGAGCCTCTCCGTCGGTGACACCGCCCCCGACTTCACGCTGAACGACCAGGACCGCCAGCCCTTCTCCCTGGCCGAGCAGCGCGGCACGCCGGTGCTGGTGGTCTTCTACCCGTTCGCCTTCTCCGGCATCTGCACCGGTGAGCTGTGCCAGCTGCGCGACGAGCTGGCCACCTACACCGACGCCGGCGTGAAGGTCGTCGCCGTGTCCTGCGACCCCGCGCCCACGCTGAAGGCGTGGAAGGACCAGCAGGGCTTCGACTTCCCGCTGCTGAGCGACTTCTGGCCGCACGGCGAGGTAGCGAAGGCCTACGGCGCCTTCTTCGACGTCGCCGGCATGGCCAACCGGGGCACGTTCCTCGTCGACGCCGAGGGCAAGGTCGCCTTCGCCGAGGTCAACGGCCCCGGCGACGCCCGCGCGCAGACCGGCTGGAAGGACGCCGTCGCCGCCCTGGCGGCCTGATCCCGTCGGCGGGGTGCGCACGGCGCACCCCGCCCCCGGGCGCGTAGCTCAGCGGTAGAGCTCTCGCCTTACAAGCGAGCGGTCGGGGGTTCGAGACCCTCCGCGCCCACCCTCCTCAGGTCCCGTCGGCGTCCCGTCGTCCCGGGGCCTGCGCGCGCACCAACCGGCGGGCCGCGTCGACCTCGCGGGCGACCGGGGCCAGCACCCCCTCGGCGTGGATCTCGGCGTCGTCGGGGAACCGGTGCAGCCGCAGGTCCTGGTCCAGCTCCCGGATCGCCCGCCGGAGCACGTGCACCTGCCCCGGCGGTGGGATCTCGGCCCCGGCGCGCATGGCGATGACGGCCTCGGTGACGGCGTCCGAGGTGCGCTCCAGCTGGATGATCACCGGGTACCAGGCCGCGGCCCGGGTGCTGATCGGCGGCGGCTCGGCCAGCCGACGCTGCAGCTGGGTCTGCAGCTCCGACAGGGCCCGGTAGTCCAGCCGACGGGCCCGCCGGGTCTCCACGGGGGTGCCGGTGAACGCCGCGTCGACGAAGCGGTCCAGGGCGACGGTGGCGCCGCGCAGCGCGTCGTCCAGCGGGGCCCGCCAGGTCTGCGGCCACAGGGCGTACCCGACGACCAGCACGATCGCGCAGCCGATGAGGGTGTCGACCAGACGGGCGCCGACCAGGCCGGCGCGGCTGGGGGAGGCCAGGTCCAGCAACATGATGACCAGCGGTGTCAGGAAGACCGAGAACAGCCCGAAGTTGGCGTTGCGGGCCCACGGCAGGACGCCGGCCGCCACGGCCATCGCCAACAGCACCCAGCCGTCGCGCGGCAGCACCGCCAGCAGCGCCGAGCCCAGCAGCACGCCGAGCAGGGTGCCGCCGCCGCGCTGCACGGCCCGGGTGAACACCGACCCGAAGTCCGGCTTGAGCACGATCGCCACGGTCAGCAGGACCCAGTAGGGCCGTTCGATGGGCAGCCGCTGGCGGGCGATCTCGGCCACGACCATGCAGGCGGTCAGCCGGACGGCGAAGGACCGGGAGTCCGCGTTGCCCACGGTGCGGTCCAGCAGGTCCCGGACCCGGACCCGGAGGTCCAGGCGGGGCAGCTCGGCTGCCGCGGACGCCCGTTCCTCCGGGTCACCGACCAGGTTCCACACCAACCGCACGCCGTGCCGCACCGCCCGGGTGGTCGTCGGCCCCTCCGTCACGGCCGGCGGCCGGTCCCCGACGAGGGGCCGGCGCCCGGTGACCGCGGCCGCCAGGGCGTGCACCGCGGTCACGTCGGCCGGGTCGGGCTCCACGCCGGCCCGCGCCGCTGCGACCGCCCCCTCGACCAGCGGGGCGGCGGCGTTGAGCAGACCGGCCAGCTCGGCGAGCTCCCGGCTGCGCCCGGCGGACGTGCTGCGGCTGTGGATCACCCGGTCGTAGCCGGTGTTCAGCGCGGTGGTGAGCTCGCGGCGGGCGTCCTCGGTGCGCGGGGTGCCGATCGCGGCCAGCAGGTCGCCCAGGGCGGTGAAGACCCCGCCGACGGCGTCCCGGTCGGGGTCCAGGTCCTCGGTCCGGGCCTGCACCAGGACGCCGACGGTGGCCCAGACCGCCCCTGCGGCGAAGAAGCCGATCTCGGCGCCGGTGGACAGCGAGGTCTGCAGACCGGAGGACAGCGCGGTGTAGACCAGCAGTTGCAGTGCCCCGAGGGAGAGGGCGGCGTCGATCGAGCTGATCAGCGCGGCGACCGCGGACAGCACCCCGATGACGACGACGGGCTGCCAGCCCTCGCCGCTGGCGTACTGCCCGGCGACCAGCCCGAGCGCCCCGAACAGCGCGGCCGCCAGCACCCGTCGCAGTCGGGTCCGCAGCGGCCCGGAGGCCTGCGGGGCCAGCGTCGCGGCGAGCGCGCCGGTCGTGCCGAACACGCCGGCGCCCAACGCGGCCGGGTCGTCGAGGCCGCCGCCCACGGTGGCGACGACGACCAACGGTGCCGGGACGACGACGGCGAACCGGACGACGTCGCGCCAGGGCACGGCGGGCCGGCTGGTCCGCACCAGCTCCTCCAGCCAGGCCGGTGCCCGGAGCCCCCTGTCCGCCACCCCCGCAGCTTCCCACCCGGGACTGTCGGACCCCGGGCGCACACTGGGGACGTGCCGCCCGCCGACCTGCAGACCCGCCCCGCGTCGGCCCCCTCGACCACCCGGGCCACCCCGGACACCCCGGCCACCGACCGGGGCGGCTGGCTGCGCCGGCTGGTCGGGTACTGCCTGCGCCACCGGGGCGACCTGGTCGGGGCCTTCGCGGCGGCCCTGGTCGGCTCGGTCATCGCTGCGGGGGTCCCGCTGGTGGTCCGGGCCGTGGTCGACGACGTGGTCGCCGGCGGCACGCGGTCCGTGGCGCCCTACGTGTGGCTGCTGGTGGGGGCCGGGGCGGTCCGGTTCGGCGCGGGCTTCGTCCGCCGGTACCTCGCCGGCCGCCTGTCGCTGGACGTGCAGTACGACCTGCGCAACGACGTCGCCGGCGCGCTGTCCCGGCTCGACGGGTCCGCCCAGGACCGGCTGCAGACCGGCCAGGTCGTCAGCCGGTCCATCTCCGACATCACCCTGGTCCAGGGGCTGCTGGCCTTCCTGCCCAACCTGGCCGGCAACGCCCTGCTCTTCGTGGTCTCCATCGTCGTGATGGCCTGGCTGTCCCCGCTGCTGACCCTGGTGGCACTCGCCGTCGGGCCGGCCCTGTGGTGGCTGGCGCTGCGCTCCCGGCGGGACCTGTTCCCGGCCAACTGGGCGGCCCAGCAGCAGGCCGGCGCCGTCGTCGGGGACGTCGAGGCCGCCGTCACCGGGGTGCGGGTGGTCAAGGGCTTCGGCCAGGAGGACCGCGAGCTGGACCGCCTGGACGGCGGCGCCCGGCGGCTGTTCGGGGCCCGGATGCGCGTCGTGCGGTTCACCTCCCGCTACAACCCGGCACTGCAGGCCGTGCCGGCCCTGGGCCAGGTGGGCGTGCTCGGCCTGGGCGGCTGGCTGGCGCTGCAGGGCTCCATCAGCATCGGCACCTTCCTGGCCTTCGCGACCTACCTCGCGGCCCTGGTGTCACCGGTCCGTCAGCTCGCGGCACTGCTGGTCATCGGCCAGCAGGCCCGGGCCGGCGTCGAGCGGGTGCTGGAGGTCGTGGACACCGAGCCGGTGCTCCGGTCGGGCCCCCGGCCGGTGCCCGAGGGCCCCCTGTCCGTGGAGCTGGACGACGTCGCGTTCGCCTTCGAGGGCGGGACGCCGGTGCTGGACGGGGTGTCGCTGTCGGTGCGGCCGGGGGAGACCCTGGCGCTGATCGGCACCTCGGGATCGGGCAAGTCCAGCGTGGTCAGCCTGCTGTCCCGGTTCTACGACGTGACCGGCGGCGCGGTCCGGGTGGGCGGGGTCGACGTCCGCGAGCTGCAGACCGACGCGCTGCGCGGGGCGCTGGGCGTCGTGTTCGAGGACAGCTTCCTGTTCTCGGACACGCTGCGCGCCAACATCGCCTTCGGTCGGCCCGACGCCACCGACGAGGAGGTGCGCGCGGCCGCCCGCGCCGCCCAGGCCGACGGGTTCATCGGCGAGCTGCCCGAGGGCTACGACAGCGTGGTCGGGGAGCAGGGCCTGACCCTGTCCGGCGGGCAGCGGCAGCGGGTCGCGCTGGCCCGCGCCCTGCTCACCGACCCCCGGGTGCTGGTCCTGGACGACGCCACCTCCGCCGTCGACGCCACGGTCGAGGCCCGCATCCACGCGGCGCTGCGCGTCGGGGCGCCCCAGCGCACCACCCTGCTGGTCGCGCACCGCGGGTCCACCCTGGCCCTCGCCGACCGGGTCGCGGTGCTCGACGGCGGCCGGGTGGTCGACACCGGCACCGCGGCCGAGCTGGAGGAGCGCTCCGCGCTCTACCGACTGCTGCTCTCCGGGGTCGAGGAGTCCGAGCGGGAGCCCGGGCCGGTGCCGGCGGTCGGTGGCGTGGACCCCGCCGCCTGGCCGGAGGTCGAGGCGCCCGGGCGGTCCGACGACGGACCGGTGCGCGGCGCCGAGGCCTCGATCGGGGGGCGCGGGTCCGCCCAGGCCAACGCCGCCCCGACGCCGGGGCTCCGCAGGCTCGTCGCCGCACTGCCGCCCACCCACGACGAACCCGACGTGCCCCCGGCCCGGGCCCGGGCGGCCGACCCCGGCTTCACCCTGACCGGGCTGCTGCGGCCCTTCCGCTGGGCCCTGGCCGCGGCGCTGGTGCTCACCGCGGCCGACGCCGGTGCGCAGATCGCGGTGCCCGCCCTGGTCCGCAGCGGCATCGACAGCGGCGTGGCCGCCGGGTCGCTGGGCGCCCTCATGGGCATCACCGCCCTGGCCCTGGGCGTGGTGCTTGCCGACTGGGCGGTGACCATCGGCTCCACCTGGCTCACGGGCAAGACCGGTGAGCGGCTGCTCTACACGCTGCGGGTCAAGACCTTCGCCCAGCTGCAGCGGCTGGGGCTGGACTACTACGAGCGCGAGCTCGGCGGCCGGATCATGACCCGGATGACGACCGACGTCGACGCTCTGTCGGCGTTCCTGCAGACCGGGCTCACGACCGCGGTGGTCAGCGTGCTCACCCTCGTCGGCGTCCTGGTCGCGCTGGTGCTGCTGGACGCCGAGCTGGCCCTGGTGCTGGTCGCCACGCTGCCGGTGCTGGTCGTGGCGACCTGGTGGTTCCGGTCGCGGTCGGTGCCGGCCTACACCGAGGCCCGCGAGCGCGTCAGCGCCGTCAACGCCCGGCTGCAGGAGGACGTCGCGGGGGTCCGGGTCACCCAGGCCTCGGTGCGCACCGAGCTGTCCCTGCAGGTCTTCCGGGAGCGTGCGACCGCCTACCGGGACGTGCGGCTGCGCGCCCAGCGCTACATCGCCACGTACTTCCCCTTCGTCGAGTTCCTGTCCGAGATCGCCGTCGCCGCGGTGCTGCTGGTGGGGGCCGCGCGACTGACCGACGGCACCATCACGGCGGGTGTGCTCGTCGCCTTCCTGCTCTACGTGGGCACCTTCTTCTCACCCGTCCAGTCGCTGTCCCAGGTCTTCGACAGCTACCAGCAGGCCGCCGTCGGTCTCCGCCGGTTGCGTGACCTGCTGCGCACGCCGACCTCGACCCCGGCCGCGGTCGACCCGCGGCCGGTGGGGCCGTTGCGTGGGGAGGTCGTGCTGGACCACGTCACGTTCGCCTACGCGGGGGCGGCCACGCCCGCACTGCGCGACGTCAGCCTGCGGGTCGAGCCCGGGGAGACCGTGGCCCTGGTCGGGGAGACCGGCGCCGGGAAGTCGACCGTGGTGAAGCTGGTGGCCCGGTTCTACGACCCCACGTCCGGCGCGGTGCGGGTGGACGGCGCGGACCTGCGGGAGCTGGACCTGCTGGGGTACCGGGCCCGGCTCGGGGTCGTGCCGCAGGAGGCCTACCTGTTCGAGGGCACGGTGCGCGACGCGGTCGCCTACGGCCGGCCCGAGGCGACCGACGCCGAGGTGGAGGCGGCGGCCCGGGCGGTGGGCGCGCACGCGATGGTCACCTCGCTGCCCGAGGGCTACCGGACGCGGGTGGGGGAGCGCGGCCGGTCGCTGTCGGCCGGTCAGCGCCAGCTGCTGGCGCTGGCCCGGGCGCAGCTGGTCGACCCCGACGTGCTGCTCTTCGACGAGGCCACCGCCAGCCTGGACCTGGCCACCGAGGCCGCCGTCGACCGGGCCACCGACGCCCTGGCCCACCGGCGCACCACCATCGTCGTCGCGCACCGGCTCACCACCGCCGCCCGCGCCGACCGGGTCGTCGTGCTGGACCACGGCCGGGTGGTGCAGAGCGGGCCGCACGACGAGCTGGTCGGGGTCGAGGGCCCGTACGCGGTGCTCTGGGCCGCCTTCACCGCCAGCGAGGACGCCGACCCGCTCATGGACTGACCCGGCCGGGGAGTACCCCGCTGGGCCCGGGTCCGGTAGACACGCACCGCCGCACACGACCGGGGCCCGTGGGGGCCCAGCCGAGGGAGACGCCATGAGCACCGCCGAGCAGGTCACCCCCGGGTCTCCGCACGCCGCGGACACCCACGACCTGATCCGGGTCGTGGGCGCCCGGGAGAACAACCTCAAGGACATCAGCGTCCAGATCCCCAAGCGGCGGCTGACGGTCTTCACCGGTGTCTCCGGGTCCGGCAAGAGCTCACTGGTCTTCGCCACCATCGCCGCGGAGTCCCAGCGGCTGATCAACGAGACCTACCCGGCGTTCCTGCAGGGCTTCATGCCGCACCAGGCCCGGCCCGACGTCGACGTCCTCGAGGGCCTGACGACGGCGATCATCGTCGACCAGGAGCGGATGGGCGCCAACCCGCGGTCCACGCTGGGCACCGCCACCGACGTCAACGCCCTGCTGCGGATCCTCTTCAGCCGGCTCGGCCAGCCCCACATCGGCTCCCCGCAAGCGTTCTCGTTCAACACCGCCACGGTCAGCGGCAAGGGCGGGCTCACCGTGGAGAAGGGCGACCCGGCCGCCGGACGTGCGGTGGAGCGCAAAGAGTTCCGGGTGCAGGGCGGCATGTGCGCCCGGTGCGAGGGCCGCGGCTCGGTCACCGACTTCGACCGCGCGGCGCTCTACGACGAGACCAAGACCATCAACGAGGGTGCGCTGACCATCCCCGGCTGGTCGATGGACGGCTGGCAGGGCCGCATCCTGCGGGGCTGCGGCTTCTTCGACTGCGACAAGCCGATCCGGGACTTCACCGAGCGGGAGCTACGCGACCTGCTCTACAAGGAGGCCACCAAGATCAAGGTCGAGGGCATCAACCTGACCTTCCTCGGCATCATCCCGCAGGTCCAGAAGTCCTTCCTGGTCAAGGACGTCGACGCCATGCAGCCCCACATCCGGGCCTTCGTCGAGCGCGCGGTCACCTTCACCTCCTGCCCGGACTGCGAGGGCACCCGGCTCAACGCCACCGCCCGGTCCTCCAAGGTCGCCGGGAAGTCGATCGACGAGGTCTGCGCCCTGCAGGTCAGCGATGTCGCCGAGTGGGTCCGCGGGCTGCACGACCCCGGCGTCGCCCCGCTGCTGGAGTCCCTGCGCGACACCCTGGACGCCTTCACCGACATCGGCCTGGGCTACCTGTCCCTCGACCGCCCGGCCGGGACGTTGTCCGGGGGAGAGGCGCAGCGGACCAAGCTCATCCGGCACCTGGGCTCCTCGCTCACCGACGTCACCTACGTCTTCGACGAACCGACCATCGGCCTGCACCCGCACGACATCGACCGGATGAACGCCCTCCTGCTCCAGCTGCGCGACAAGGGCAACACCGTGCTGGTCGTCGAGCACAAGCCCGAGACCATCGCCATCGCCGACCACGTGGTGGACCTGGGCCCACGGGCCGGCACCGCGGGCGGCGAGATCGTCTACGAGGGCTCGCTGGAGGGACTGCGCTCCAGCGGCACGCTCACCGGACGGCACCTGGACGACCGCGCCCGGCTCAAGGAGTCGGTGCGCACCCCGACCGGGGTGCTCGAGGTGCGCGGTGCCAGCACGCACAACCTGCGCGACGTCGACGTCGACGTCCCGCTGGGCGTGCTCACCGTGGTGACCGGCGTCGCCGGGTCGGGCAAGAGCTCGCTGGTGCACGGGTCGGTGGCCGGACGGGAGGGCGTCGTCAGCATCGACCAGGGCGCGATCAAGGGCTCCCGGCGGAGCAACCCGGCCACCTACACCGGGGTGCTCGAGCCGCTGCGCAAGGCGTTCGCCAAGGCCAACGGGGTCAAGCCCGCGCTCTTCAGCGCCAACTCCGAGGGTGCCTGTCCGGCCTGCAACGGAGCCGGCGTGATCATCACCGACATCCCGACGATGGGCACCGTCTCCACCTCTTGCGAGGAGTGCGAGGGGCGGCGGTTCCAGGCCGCGGTGCTCGAGTACACCCTCGGCGGCAAGAACATCGCCGAGGTCCTGGCCCTGTCGGTGACCGAGGCGCTGGAGTACGTCAGCGCGGGTGCGGCGAAGACCCCCGCGGCGCAGAAGGTCCTCGAGCGGATGGTCGACGTCGGCCTGGGCTACCTGACCCTGGGGCAGCCGCTGAACACGCTGTCCGGCGGCGAGCGGCAGCGGCTGAAGCTGGCCACCCAGATGGGAGAGGGCGGGACCGTCTACGTGCTCGACGAGCCGACGACCGGCCTGCACCTGGCCGACGTCGACCAGTTGCTGGGCCTGCTGGACCGGCTGGTCGACTCGGGGCGGTCCGTCATCGTCATCGAGCACCACCAGGCGGTCATGGCGCACGCCGACGCGATCATCGACATCGGTCCCGGCGCCGGGCACGACGGCGGCCGGGTCGTCTTCCAGGGGACGCCGGCCGAGCTCGTCGCCGACCGGTCCACCCTCACCGGGCAGCACCTGGCGGCCTACGTCGGCGCCTGACCCGGGCGTTCCCGGACGCCTCGTGGCAGGGCTCCGGTCGGGACGGTCGTCGCCGTGGTCGACTCGTGAGATCTGCCACAGGAGGACCGGGCCCGGT
The DNA here is from genome assembly GCF_979256525.1 of Klenkia sp. AC732. Lineage (NCBI taxonomy): Bacteria > Bacillati > Actinomycetota > Actinomycetes > Geodermatophilales > Geodermatophilaceae > Klenkia > Klenkia sp. AC732. Next base: position 12,562 of record NZ_CEEDOS010000043.1, read on the forward strand.
GCACCCGTCCGGGAGGTGTCCGCAGTGCGAACCCCAGGCGATGAGCACCGCGTCCCGTGAACCGGAAGGTCAGCACCCCACCCCCGCGGGGGCGGGGTGGCCGCGCATGACAGGCCGAGCCCAGGAAGCTCACCTACAGTCCGGTCCTGTGGCACTCCCGGCGCACGACGGTGCGATCTCCGACCCGATGGCGACGGTCCGGGAGCTCCCGCTCCCCGGTGCCCCGCTCGCCGAGGTCGTCGCGGCCCTGGAGGCGCGGTACGACCCGGCGCTGGCCGAGGACTGGGACGCCGTCGGCCTGGTCTGCGGTGACCCGGCCGAGGCCGTCCGCTCCGTGCTCTTCGCCGTGGACCCCACCGCCGCGGTCGTGGACGAGGCGATCGAGTCCGGCGTCGACCTCGTCGTCACCCACCACCCGCTGCTGCTGACCCCCGTGCACGGCGTCCCCGCCGACGACCCCAAGGGCGCGATCGTGCACCGGCTCATCCGGGCCGGCATCGGGCTCTTCGTGGCGCACACCAACGCCGACCGGGCCGCCGACCACGGTGTCAACGACGCTCTCGCCGCGGCCCTGGGCGTGGGCGGCACGGTCCCCCTGGAGTCGGTGGCGGCACCGCTCACCGACACCCTCGTCGTGTTCTCCCCGGTCCAGGACAGCGACCGGCTCGTCGACGCCCTGTCCGCCGCAGGCGCCGGCGTCATCGGGGACTACACCCGCTGCGCCTGGCAGACCACCGGCACCGGCACCTTCATCCCCGGCGACGAGACGCACCCCGCCATCGGCTCGCACGGCACCCTCGAGCGGGTTCCGGAGACCCGGCTGGAGATGGTCGTGCCGCGCGCCCAGCGCGAGGAGGTCGTCCGTGCCCTGCACGAGTGGCACCCCTACGAGGACCCGGGCTACGCCTTCTTCGAGAACTCCTCGACCCCCACCCGGGCGGGCCTGGGCCGGCTCGGCACGCTCAACCACCCGATCACCCTGCGCGAGTTCGCCGAGCGGGCGGCCGCCGTGCTGCCGGCGACCGCTGCCGGCGTCCGGGTGGCGGGTGACCCGGACCGCCTGGTACGCACGGTCGCCGTCTGCGGCGGGAGCGGTGGTTCGCTGATGGCCGCGGCCGCTGCAGCGGGCGCCGACGTCTTCTTGACCAGCGACCTCAAGCACCACCCGGTGTCCGAGGCGATGGAGGTCGCCGGGCCGGCGCTGTGCGAGGTGGCCCACTACGCCTCCGAGTGGCCCTGGCTCCCGGTGGCCGCCGACGTGCTGCACCGCGACCTGGGCGCGCGCGTCGACGTCGCCGTCAGCCGGCGCCGCACCGACCCGTGGACCCTGCACGTCCCCCAGGCCGACTAGGACGCATCGGGCCCACCCGGCACCGGCTACCCGGCGGGGCGGTTGGCCGCCGGCTGCAGGGGTGCCGCCGGGCCCGGGGGCACCCGGGACTCCCGGGGTCCGTCGTCGGGTCCCGGGAACAGCCGGAGCAGGCGCTGCGGTGCGGCGAACGCCGCACCCGCACCGACCGCGACCAGCAGCCGGTGCACACCCAGCGACGCGGCCACGAGGGCGACCGTGATGACCAGCGGGTACGCCACCGCCCCCACGGTCGTGCCCGCCACGGAGACCGGGCCCCGCGGCGCCCAGGCGATGAGGCACAGCAGCAACGGCACGTGCACCACGTAGACCGGGAGGGTCCGGCGCCCCACCCACTCGAGGGGCCGACCGACGGCACGGACCCGGCAGACGAGCCGCACCGCGACGATGCCCACCGCCAGGAAGGCGGTCCCGCGCACCAGGGAGAGCACCGCCCGGGCGACCTCGCCGTCGACCAGCGGTCCGGCCAGCACGCACAGGACGGCGGCCACGACGGCGACCAGCGACGGCACGGGTCGCAGCGGCTCGGCGCCCCGGAGGACGACCCGCTTGCCGAAGACGCCGATGGCGAAGTAGAAGGCCAGCGCGGGGATCTTCTCCGCGCTGCCCCAGGACACGTCGGTCACCTGGACGACCAGCGAGACCACCGCCAGCAGCGGGAGGACCACGGCGGCCGGGACGCGGCGGACGGCGGCCAGCACGGGCACCAGGACCGCCATCGCGAAGACGTACCACAGGGGGGTCTGGGGCACGACGAGGTTGCGCAGGGCCGCGCCGGGGCCGTCGATCGCGTGGGGGAGCGCGGGGTCGTCGAGGACCGCGTAGACCGCCACGTAGACCAGCAGCCAGACGACGTAGAGGTGGTAGCTGGCCACGGAGCGGCGCACGAGGGCGCCTCGTCGGAAGCCGGCCAGGACCCGGTCGCTGGCCAGCAGCCCGCTGACCGCCAGCAGCAGCGGCATGCGGAGGGAGCCGAGGTAGGACGTCACGGGGTCCAGGACTCGCTCGGCCGCCGCAGGGACCTCGAGCTGGGCGACGTGCCAGGCGATGACGTGGAAGAGGACGACCGCGAGGACGCAGGCTCCCCGCGCGGCGTCGATCCACGCGCGTCGGACCTGCGTGGGAGCGGTTCGTCCAGGTGGCGTCACGGGCGGCACGGTACGGCTCGCAGGCCCCTGACCAGGACGTCCGTGGTGGCCTCACACCCGTCGTGGGGAGACGCCGGACCGGACGCCGACGGGGGTCGCGCGGGCCGCAGGTAGGTTGGACGGGTGCAGGCCGACCACTTCGACCAGCAGAGACTGCTGGCACTCGCCGCGGAGGACGTCGCGCTCGCGCAACTCGCCCACCGCCGGCGCACCCTTCCCGAGAACGCCGCCGTGACCGCCGCGGAGGAGGCCCAGCGGGCCTTCTCCGCCGACGTCGTGCGCGCGCAGACCGAGGTCCGTGACCTCGACCGTGAGCAGAAGCGGTTGGAGGCCGACGTCGACACGGTCCGGGCCCGCTCGGCCCGCGACCAGCAGAAGCTGGACTCCGGGGCGGCGACGCCCAAGGAGATGACCAGCCTGCAGCAGGAGATGGAGTCCCTGGCCCGCCGGCAGGGCGACCTGGAGGACCAGGTGCTCGAGCTGATGGAGCGCCGGGAGGCCGCCGACGCCACCCTGGCCACCGCCCAGGCCGGTCTGGAGGGGGCCCAGGCCGAGCAGGCCCGGGCCGAGGAGCTCCGCGACGCGGCACTGGCCGAGGTCGCCGAGGGCGAGCAGACCCACACCGTCAAGCGCGGCGAGGTGGCTGCGACCGTCCCGGCCCCGCTGCTGGCCCTCTACGACCGGGTCGCCAAGCAGACCGGGTCCACCGGTGCCGCCCCGCTGCACGCCCGTCGCTGCGAGGGCTGCCGGATCGAGCTGTACGGCACCGAACTCGCCGCCGCCCGCAACGCCGACCCGCACCTGGTGCTGCGCTGCGAGAACTGCAACCGGATCCTGGTCCGCACCGCCGAGTCCGGGCTGTGAGCCGGCGCCTCCTCATCGAGGCCGACGGAGGGTCCCGGGGGAACCCTGGGCCGGCCGGCTACGGCGCACTGGTCAAGGACGCCGACACCGGCGCACTGCTCGCCGAGCGGGCCGCCTCGGTCGGCCGGGCCACCAACAACGTGGCCGAGTACGGCGGCCTGGTCGCCGGCCTCGAGGCGGCGCTGGGCATCGACCCCACCGCCTCGGTGGAGGTCCGGATGGACTCCAAGCTGGTCGTCGAGCAGATGTCGGGCCGCTGGCAGATCAAGCACCCGGACATGAAGAAGCTGGCCGTCCAGGCCCGCGACATCGCCCGCCAGCTCGGTCAGGTCCGCTACACCTGGATCCCGCGCGCGGAGAACTCCGCCGCCGACGCGCTGGCCAACTCCGCGATGGACGGCCGGCCGGTGCACCGGGACCTCGAGGCGCTCTCGGTCGTGGTCGAGGACGCCGCCCCGCCCGCGCCGCCGGCCCCCGTCGTCACCACCACGACGCACCTGCTCCGGCACGGCCGCACGCTGCACACCCCGGACCGCCGGTTCTCCGGCAGCTCCGACCTGGACCTGTCCGACCTGGGCCGGGCCGACGCCGCCGCCGCTGCGGCCGCGGTGGCCGGGCTGGGCATCGACGTCATCGTGTCCTCCCCGCTCAAGCGGTGCCGGCAGACCGCCGGTGCCGTCGCCGAGGTGCTCGACCAGGGCATCGAGGTCGACCGGGACCTGCGCGAGCTGGACTTCGGTGGCTGGGAGGGCCTCACCGCCGCCGAGGCGCTGGCCGCGAACCCGCTGGCGTTCCGGCGCTGGCGCACCGCTGTCGACGTCCGCCCGCCCGGTGGGGAGTCCGTCGCCGACGTCTCCACCCGGGTCGCGGCCGCCCGCGCCCGGATCCTGGAGCGGCACGCGGGCAAGACCGTCCTGCTGGTCACCCACGTGACGCCGATCAAGCTGATGCTGGCGGCCGGCCTGGGCGTCGGCGACGAGGTCGTCTACAAGGTGTTCCTGGAGGCGGCGTCGCTGTCGACGGTCACCTGGACCTCCGACGGCGGGAGCTCCGTCCGGCTGGTCAACGACACCAGCCACCTGCGGGGCTGAAGGCCCCACAGGCGGCACCCCCTACAGGCGGCCGGCGTCGATGACCCGGGACAGGAACTGCCGGGTGCGGGCCTCGACCGGCTCGCCCAGCACCTGCTCGGGCGGGCCGGACTCCAGCACCACGCCCTGGTCCAGGAAGCAGACGGTGTCCGCGACCTGCTTGGCGAAGCCCATCTCGTGGGTGGCCATCACGATGGTCATGCCCTGCGCGGCGACCTCACGGACCACCCGCAGCACCTCACCGACCAGCTCGGGGTCCAGCGCCGAGGTGATCTCGTCCAGCAGCAGCACTCGGGGGTGCACCGCCAGCGCCCGGGCGATCGCCACCCGCTGCTGCTGACCGCCCGACAGCCGGTCGGGGTACTCGCCGGCCTTGTCGGCCAGCCCGATCCGGGTCAGGAGCGCGAGTGCCTCCTCGCGGGCGTCGGCCTTCGAGCGGCCGTGCACCACGGTGGGGGCCAGCGTGACGTTGTCCAGCACCGTCATGTGCGGGAACAGGTTGAAGGCCTGGAAGACCACACCCAGCCGGCGGCGGACGGCGTCGGCGTCCACCCGCGGGTCGGTGACGTCCTCCCCGTCCAGGAGCACCTGGCCGTCGTCCACCGTCTCCAGCAGCGACGTGCAGCGCAGCAGGGTGGACTTGCCCGACCCGGAGCCGCCGATGAGGGCGACCACCTGGTGCTCGTCGACCGACAGGTCGACCCCGCGGAGGACGACGTTGTCGCCGAAGGCCTTCACCACGCCACGGACGTCGAGGACGGCACTCACAGGACGCTCCCGCTCTGCTGACGACGACGGGCCCGGGCGGCGACGCCGTCCGCGATCCGCGCCGAGGGGACGGCGAGCAGCACGAACAGCAGCCCGGCCACCACGTAGGGGGTGAAGTTGAAGGTCTGGCCGACCTCGATCTGCGCGGCTCGGACGGCGTCGACCGCGCCGAGCACCGAGATGAGGCCGACGTCCTTCTGCAGGGCGACGAAGTCGTTGAGCAGCGCCGGGGTGACGTTGCGGACGGCCTGGGGCAGCACCACGATCCGGGTCGTCTGCCGGTGCGAGAGGCCCAGCGAGCGGGCGGCGGCGCGCTGGCTGGGGTGCACCGACTCGATGCCCGCCCGGAAGACCTCCGCGACGTAGGCCGAGTAGGTCAGCACGATCGCCAGCGTGCCCAGCACGAAGGGCGAGGTGGGCAGCCCCTGCAGCCGCAGCGCGGGCAGGCCGAAGCCGACCAGGTACAGCGTGATGATCAGCGGCATGCCGCGGAAGAGGTCCACGTAGCCGGTGGCCAGCAGTCGGAGCGGGGCGAACGCCGGGCCGCGCAGGGTGCGCAGCACGGCGATGCCCAGGCCCAGCACCAGTACGCACAGCCCGCCGATGACCAGCACCTGCACGTTGAGCCAGAGCCCGCGCAGGATGTCGGGGAAGGCCTCGCGGGCGTTGGACAGCGAGAAGAACGTCGTCTGCACCCGGGGCCAGCCGGGGGAGTTGGTGACCCCGACGTAGACGACGACCGCGAACACCAGGGTCGACACCAGCGCGACCAGGGTGGAGCGCCGGGACCGGCGGGCCCGGAAGGCCCGCCGGTCCAGCTCGAGCTGCGACGGCGCCGGGAGCCCCGGGGCGCCGCCGGTCAGGGACGCGGTCAGTTCAGGACCGGGGCGTCGGCGGCGTCGGAGAGCCACTGCTGCTGCAGGTCGGCCAGCGTGCCGTCCTCCTCCAGGGCGTCCACGGCCTGGGTGACGCAGTCGGTCAGCGGGGAGTCCTTGCTCAGCAGCAGACCGAACTGGTCGCCGGACTCACCGGAGTCCGCGACCTGACCGACGATGACGCCGTCGTCCAGCTCGGCACTGCTGATGAAGAAGGCGGTCGGCAGGTCCACGACGATGGCGTCGACCTGGCCGTTCTGCAGGGCGAGCTTGGCGTCGTCGTTGGTGTTGAACACGACCGGGTCGGTGGTCGGGTCGACGACGTCGGTCAGCACGGTGAGGCTGGTGGTCGCCACCTGGGCGCCCAGGCGCAGGTCGCGCAGGTCGTCGAGGGAGGTCGCGCCCTCGGCCGCCGAGCCGCCGACGGTGACGACGGCCTGGGTGGCCGTGTAGTACGGCGAGGAGAAGTCGACGGCCTGGCGGCGCTCGTCGTTGATCGTGAACTGGTTGACGTCGAAGTCGAAGGGCTTGTCGCCGGGGGAGATGGCCGAGTTGAACGGCACCCGGGTCCACTCGACCTGGTCCTCGGAGTACCCGAGCTGCTCGGCGACGGCGTAGGCCACCGCGGACTCGTAGCCCTCGCCGTTGGTCGGGTCGTCGTCGACGACCCACGGCTCGTAGGCCGGCTCGTCGGTGGCGATGGTGAGGGTGTCCTCGGCGACGGTGTCCAGGTCGGCGGGGGCGCAGGACCCACCGCCGCTGCCCCCGGAGGCGGAGGAGTCGGTGGAGGACTCCTGCGGGGCGCACGCGGTGACCGCGAGGGTCGCGGAGGCGAGGAGGGCGAGGGCGAGCGGACGACGGCGCATGGAGGTCAGGTCCTCAAGAGCTTGAGCATCGGGTGAACCCGCAGATCGTACGGTCAGGGCGGCCGCCGGTGTCCCCGCCGGACGGGGGATCATGGTCACCGTCCCCACAGCCCCTCCCCAGGGAGTCCCCGTGACGATTGCCCCGTCCGCCCCCTCCGTCGTCGGTGACGAGCGGACCCTCTCCCCGGCGCAGTACGAGGAGTGGGCCGCCGAGGTCCGCCGGCTGGCCGACGAGCGCGGCGCCGTGGTGCTGGCGCACAACTACCAGGTGCCCGAGATCCAGGACGTCGCCCACCACACCGGGGACTCGCTCTACCTGTCCCGGGTGGCCGCGGAGACCGACGCCCGGGAGATCGTGTTCTGCGGCGTCCACTTCATGGCCGAGACCGCGAAGATCCTGTCCCCGGACAAGACGGTGCTGCTGCCCGACCTGGACGCCGGGTGCTCACTGGCGGACTCGATCACCGCCGAGCAGCTGCGCGAGTGGAAGGCCGAGCACCCCGGCGCCGTCGTGGTCAGCTACGTGAACACCACGGCCGCGGTGAAGGCCGAGACCGACGTCTGCTGCACCTCCTCCAACGCCGCCGACGTCGTCCGGTCGATCCCCGAGGACCGGGAGATCCTCTTCTGCCCGGACCAGTTCCTCGGCGCCCACGTCAAGCGCGTCACCGGCCGGCAGAACATCCGGATCTGGGCGGGGGAGTGCCACGTGCACGCCGGCATCAGCCCCGCCGACGTGCGGTCGCAGATCGCCGCGCACCCGGACGCCGAGATCCTGGTGCACCCCGAGTGCGGCTGCACCACCTCCGTGCTGGACCTGGTCAGCAACGGGGACCTGCCCGCCGACCGGACGCGGGTGCTGTCCACCGGTGGCATGGCCGACGCCGCGGCGGCGACCCGGGCCAGGCAGGTGCTGGTGGCCACCGAGGTCGGCATCCTGCACCAGCTGCGGGCGCTCAACGGCACCACGGACTTCATCCCGATGAACGACCGCGCCGCCTGCCGCTACATGAAGATGATCACCCCGGCGAAGCTGCTGCGGACGCTGCAGACCGGCTACGGCGCGATCGAGGTGCCCCGTGACGTCGCCGACCGCGCCCGCAAGGCGGTCGAGGCGATGATCGCCATCGGCGACCCCGGCCGCGGCGGGGAGTAGCCCCGCCCCGCCGTGGCGAGGAGCCCCGCCCCGCTGCGGCATGGAGCCCCGCCCCGCTGCGGCATGGGATCCCCCGCATACGGCTGGCGCCTCCAGCGATATGCGGGGGATCCCATGCCGAGGCGGGGGGGTCAGAGCTGGAGGGCGGCCCAGAGGGCGACGGTGGCCAGCACCAGGGTCAGCGGCACGGTGGCCAGGCCGACCAGGCTGAACCGGGCCGCGCCGGGTGACTCGCCGCCTGATGCCGCGAAGACCCGCCGCCACAGCAGGTTGGCCAGCGACCCCACGTAGGTCAGGTTCGGGCCGACGTTCACCCCGATGAGCACCGCGAGCAGCGTCGGGGTGCCGCCGACCGCGGCGGCGGGCAGCAGGGCCAGGGTCGCCGGGAGGTTGTTGAGCAGGTTCGCGACCACCGCGGCGACGGCGGCGACGCCGAGCAGCGCCAGCAGGTCATCCCCGGCCGGCAGCACTGCGGTCAGCAGCCGCTCCAGGCCGTTCACCTGCAGGGCCAGCACGATGACGGCCAGGCCGAACACGAACAGCGCGAACGGCAGGTTGGCCGCCGTCACCAGGTCGCCGAGCCCGGTCCGCCGGGTGCCCAGCTGCCTGCCGGCCAGCACCAGCACGCCCAGCAGTGCCGGCCAGACCGGTGAGAGCCCGGTCAGCGAGGCGACGCCGAAGCCCAGCACGGTCAGCCCGACGACGACCAGCGCGAGCACGGGGGGCGGGGGCACCTCGTGCACCGGGTCGCCGACGGGCACCCGCAGGTCGGCCCGGAACAACCAGCGCAGCACCGCGTACTCGACCAGCACGGCCACCACCCAGGGAGCGGCCATCAGGGCGGTGAAGTGCAGGAAGGTCAGCCCGGTCGCGGCGAACGCGAGCAGGTTGGTCAGGTTGGAGACCGGCATCAGCAGGGACGCCGAGTTGGCCAGGTGGCCGGCGGCGTAGGCGTGCGGCCGGGAGGGCACCCGCATCCGGGCGGCGGTGGCGAGCACGACCGGGGTCAGCAGGACGACGGTGGCGTCCAGGCTGAGCACCGCGGTGACGACGGCGGACAGCGCCACCACCCGCACCAGCAGGCCCTGCGGCGAGCGGCCGGCCCGCCGCGCGGTGACCGCGGCCGACCAGGTGAACAGGCCCTCCCGGTCGGCGAGGTCGGCCAGCAGCAGGATCACCACGAGGAACCCGACGGTGGGGGCGACCTCGCGGACGGTGGCCTCGGCGTCGGGCCAGCCGACGACGCCCAGCGCGGTCAGCAGCACAGCCCCGGGGACGGCGATGGCCGCACCGGGGACCCGGGGGGAGTCGACGACGGCGGCGACCAGGCTGGCCACCAGCAGCACCCCGGCGACGACCAGGGCGACTGCGTCGACGGTCACGCGCGCAGGAAGAGGTAGACCGCGACCGCGACGCCGAAGACCACGATGAACGCCCGCAGCGGGTTGCTGGGGATCCTGGAGGCGACCCGGGCACCGAGGAACCCGCCGACCAGCGCGGCCGGCGCGCAGACCGCGACCAGCAGCCAGTCGACCGGCCCGAAGAACCCGAAGACGACGACGGTGGTGCTGGCGGTGACCAGCGCCAGCAGGCTCTTGATCGCGTTGGCCAGCTTCAGGCGGCCCAGTCCGACCGCCAGCACCGCGGTGAGGATGACGCCGAGGGCACCGCCGAAGTAGCCGCCGTAGACGCAGGCCAGGAACACCACGACGTACAGCCAGACCGGGTCGCGGCGCTCGCCGTCGGTCTCGGCTGCCTTCAGCCTCCGGGTCAGCAGGGGCTGGAACCCGATGAGCAGGCTGGCCAGCAGCACCAGCACCGGCACCACCGTGTCGAAGGCCGAGGACGGCGTGGTCAGCAGCAGGATGCTCCCCGCCGTCCCGCCGAGCACCGCGGCCACCGACATGGCCACCAGCCGGCGGCGCTGCCCGCGGTAGTGGTCGCGGAACCCGATGACCGCGCCCAGGTAGCCCGGCCACTGGGCGACGGAGTTGGTGACGTTCGCGGCCACCGTAGGGAGCCCGAGGGCCACCAGGGTGGGGAAGAGGATCAGCGAACCACCGCCGGCGACGGAGTTGACGCCCCCGGCGAGCAGGGCCACCCCCGCGGCGATGAGGAGGTCGACGGCGGACACGACCGGCGAGCCTACGGTCACCCCATGGGGATCGACGTGCGTGCAGCAGGACTGGCCGTGGCGCTGGGCGGGTCGGGGGTGCTGCACCTGGTCCGGCCGCGGACCTTCGACTGGATGGTGCCGCCGGAGCTGGGCCCGGCCCGGCCGTGGGTGACCGGCAGCGGGGTGGCGGAGCTGGCGACGGCGGGGCTGCTCGCCGTCCCCGGCACGCGGTGGCTGGGTGGCTGGGCCGCCGCGGGCCTGCTGGCGGCCTTCGTCCCGGCGCACCTGCACACGGTGCGTGCGCTGCGCGGGCGGAGGCGGACGGTGGCGCTGGCCCGGCTGCCCTTCCAGGTGCCCATGGTGGCCGCCGCCCTCCGGGTCGCCAGGTCGAGGTGAGGGTCACCTAAGGTAGGTGAGCCTCACCTACCTGACCTTCGGAGAATACCGTGTCCTCTCGCACCACCCGACGCCGGCTCGCGCCGGTCGCCGCCCTCGTCGCCAGTGTCGCCCTGGTCCTCACCGCGTGCGGGGGCAGCAGCAGTGACGACTCCGACGCCGCGGCGACGGCGTCGTCCTCCGGTGGTGCCGAGGAGGGTGCCTTCCCGGTGACCATCGAGCACACGTTCGGTGAGACCACCGTCGAGGAGGAACCCACCCGGGTGGTCACCGTCGGGCTCAAGGAGCAGGACGACCTGCTCGCGCTGGGCGTCGTCCCGGTCGCCACGTCGGCCTGGCTGGACGACACCCCGGGCGCGGTCTACCCGTGGGCCGAGGACCTGCTCGGGGACGCCGAGACGCCGACGTTGATCGACAACCTGTCCAATGGCATCCAGTTCGAGCAGATCGCCGCCGAGCAGCCCGACCTGATCATCGCCCTGTACGCCGGGCTGACCCAGGAGGACTTCGACACCCTGTCGGCGATCGCGCCGGTCGTCGCGCAGCCCGGTGACGTGCCCAGCTACGGGATCAGCTGGCAGGACCAGCTGACCTCGGTCGGGCTCGCCGTGGGCCGCCCGGAGGCCGCCGAGGAGCTGGTCACCGAGACCGAGGCGACGATCGCGCAGTACGCCGCGGACAACCCCGACCTGGCCGGGCAGGCCGCGGCGGTGGCCGCGCCCTTCGAGGGCGTGTACGTCTACGGCCCGACCGACCCGCGCAGCCGGCTGATGACCGACCTCGGGATGGTCTACCCCGAGGAGCTCACCGCGCAGCTGCCCGATGCCTTCGGCGGCAACATCAGCGCCGAGCGGGTCGACCTGCTGGACCTCGACGCCCTCGTCTGGCTGGCCGACGTCGGCGACGAGCAGGACGCCATCACCTCCAACGGCGCCTACGCGGCGCTCCCGGTCGCCACCGAGGGCCGGGCGTTCTACGTCCCCGGCTCCGACGACTACGGCACGGCGTTCTCCTTCGTCACGGCGCTGAGCCTGCCCTTCATCTACGAGCGGCTCGTCCCGCAGCTGCTCGCGGCGACCGACGGCGACCCCGCCACCGAGGTCCCCGCCGCCTGACCCCTCCCCGGCCTGCGGGAGTGCTGTGACCACCAGCACTTCCGCAGGTCGGGACAGTGGGGCCCCGGAGCGGTTGACCAGGGCAACGACCGGGCATGCTGGGCGCCATGCGCAAGTGGTGGCCGCTCGTCGCGGTCTGTGCCGGCACGTTCATGCTGCTCATCGACGTCACGATCGTGAACGTCGCGCTGCCCGACATCGCCTCGTCCCTGGGGACGTCGTTCGACCAGCTGCAGTGGGTCGTCGACGTCTACGCCCTGGCGCTCGCCGCGCTGGTGCTGGGCGCGGGCTCGCTGGCCGACCTGTACGGCCGGCGGCGGCTCTACCTGTCCGGGCTCGTGCTCTTCGCGGTCAGCTCGCTGGCCTGCGGCCTCGCGCCGGACGCCGGCCTGCTCATCGCGGCCCGCGCGGTGCAGGGCATCGGTGCCGCGGCCATGTTCGCCACCACCATCGCGCTGATCAACGCGATCTACACCGGCCGGGACCGGGGGACCGCCTTCGGCATCTGGGGTGCCGTCGTCGGTGCCGCCGCTGCGGCCGGCCCCATCCTGGGCGGCCTGCTCACCGAGCTGTCCTGGCGCTGGATCTTCCTGGTCAACCTGCCGATCTGCGTGTTCGCCGTCGTGCTGACCCTGCGGGTGGTCGCCGAGTCCAAGCAGTCCTGCGCCCCGCAGCCCGACGTCCCGGGCATCGCCGCGTTCACCGTGGGTGCGGGCGCGGTCGTCTACGGCCTGGTCGAGGCCGCTGCCAACGGCTGGTCGTCGGTCGGCTCGTGGGGCCCGATCGTGGCCGGTGTCGCGGTGCTGGCCGGGTGGGTGTTCCTCGAGCTGCACCGCGAGGCGCCGATGCTGGACCTGCGGCTGTTCCGCAGCAGCCGGTTCAGCGGCATCATGATCGGCTCGCTGCTGCTGAACCTGTCCGCGTTCGCCGGCAGCCTGTACCTCTCGCTGTGGCTGCAGTCGATCCTGGGGCTGAGCCCGCTGCAGGCCGGGGCGGTGTTCATCCCGCTGTCGGCGGTCTCCTTCGCCACCGCCGCGCTCACCGGCCGGCTGCTGTCCGACGCACCGCCGCGCGTCACCCTGACGATCGGGCTGGCCGTCATCGGCATCGGCAGCCTGCTGATGGCCCGGGTCGACGCCGGGGCCAGCTGGGGGATCTTCGTGCCCGGCCTGGCCGTGCTGGGTCTGGGCGTCGGCATCTCCAACCCCGTGGTGACGTCGGCCGCGCTGTCCTCGGTGCCGCGGGAGCGCAGCGGGATGGCCTCCGGTGCGGTCAACACCGCCCGCCAGCTGGGCTTCGCGGTCGGCGTCGCCGTCCTGGGGTCGGTCTTCTCCGCCGGCGCCACGGCCCGGCTCACCGACGGCGGCGCGCCCGACCCGGCCGGGACGGCGTCCGCACTGTCCGGCGGGCAGGCCCAGCAGATCGTCGGTTCCGCGCCCGAGGAGGCCCGGGCGGGGTTGACCGACCTGCTGACCGCCGCCTACGCCGACGGGCTGCGCGACGTCCTGCTGGTCGCCGGCGCGGCCGGGCTCGTCGGGGCGCTGCTGGTCGTGCTCATGGTCCGCGGTCCCGTCCCGCAGAGCGCCCGCCCCGGCGACGGCGAGCGGTCCGCCGACCGGACGCCGGAGGCCACGCCCACCCACTGAGCCCCGCGACGGGCCAGGATGGGCGCCGTGCGTGACCTGGTGCTCGTCCACGGTGCGTGGCACGGCGCGTGGTGCTGGCGCCGGGTGCTCCCGCTGCTGGCCGACGCCGGAGCCCGCGCGGTCACCGTCTCGCTGACCGGGGTGGGGGAGGAGGCGCACCTGCTGGGCCCCGCGGTCACCATGGTTACCCACGTGGCCGACGTGGTCGCCGCCGTGCGGGCGGAGGAGTGCCGGGATGCGGTGCTCGTGGGGCACAGCTACGGCGGCGTGCCGGTGACCGCGGCAGCTGACGTGCTCGGTGACGCCGTGGGCCCGCTGGTCTACGTCGACGCCGTCGTCCCGGCGCCGGGGGAGTGCTGGTCCTCCCTGAGCCCGCCGGGGACGGCGGCCGCGCGCCGGGCCACCATCGCCGCGACCGGCTCGCTCCCGCCGCCCCCGGCATCCGCCTTCGGGCTCACCGGCGGCGACGCGGCCTGGGTAGACCGCCGGCAGACCCTGCAGCCCGGCGGGGTCTACGACGACCCGGTCGACTTCTCCCTGCCGCGCTGGCTGGCCCGGTCCCGCACCTTCCTGGACTGCACCACCCCGCCGCTGCCGACCATCGACCCCTCCCGGGCGCGGGTGCGGTCCCAGCCCGGCTGGGACGTGGTGGAGCTGGCCACCGGGCACGACCCGATGGTCAGCGCGCCCGGGCTGCTGGCCGCCGAGCTGCTCCGCGTCGCCGCCGGCTGACCGGCGGGCCAGACTCGGGCCCGTGCCCGCACCCTTCCCGACCGACTGGTCCCGCGCCCTCGTGGTCGCCGCCCACCCCGACGACATCGAGTACGGCGTGGCCGCCGCGGTCGCCGTCTGGACCGACACCGGCCACGAGGTCCGCTACCTGCTGGCCACCCGCGGCGAGGCCGGCATCGCCGGCATGCCACCGGCGCAGGCCGGGCCGCTGCGCGAGGAGGAGGAACGCCGGTCGGCCGCGGTCGTCGGCGTCACCGAGGTCGAGTTCCTCGACCACCGGGACGGCACCCTGGTCGAGGGCCCGGCGCTGCGCCGCGACCTCGCCGCCGCACTCCGCCGGCACCGGCCCGACCTCGTCGTCACCCTGCACGGCGGGGACACCTGGACGACGCCCGACGTCATACCGGCCGCGTGGAACTCCGCCGACCACCGCGCGCTGTCCCGCTCCGTGCTGGACGCCGTCGCCGACGCCGGCAACGAGTGGATCTTCCCGGACCTGGCCGGCGACCCGTGGTCGGGCGTCGAGTACGTCGCCGTCCAGACGATCGGGGAGCCGCCGCACACCGTCGACGTCACCGCCGGGGTCGAGCGGGCGGTGGCCTCGCTGGCCGAGCACGCCGTCTACCTGGGGGCACTCAGCGACGACCCGGTCGACGAGCAGGCACGTCGACAGATCGACTCGGCGACCCTGACCGAGGACGGCGACCGGCGGGTGGGCTTCCGGCTCTTCTGGGGGTGAGCCGGGCCCGGTAGGGTCGCGGGCACGACGGACGAGTCGGCTGGGCGGTCGCGTGGTGCGGGGGAGACCCTGCACCCCGAGGAACGTCCGGGCTCCACAGGGCAGGGTGGTCGTCAACAGCGACCCGGGGTGACCCGCGGGACAGTGCCACAGAGAACAGACCGCCAGCGGTTCGCCGCTGGTAAGGGTGAAACGGCGGTGTAAGAGACCACCGCACACCGGGTGACCGGTGTGGCTCGGTAAACCCCACCCGGAGCAAGGTCAGGAAGGTGCAGCGGTCAGCCGCTGCACTGCGGAGGCGTTCGAGGGCTGCCCGCCCGAGTCTCCGGGTAGACCGCTCGAGCCTGCGGGCAACCGCAGGCCTAGATGGATGACCGCCCACCGGGACCGCCGCGAGGCGCCCGGGGACAGAACCCGGCGTACAGGCCGACTCGTCCGTCGCCACCCCGCCGACCGCGCCCAGGCGCGGTCGCCGTACGCCCCTGGCCCGGTGCGGGGACCGCGCTGGTGGTCGACACGACCCGTCCGGCACACTGGTCATGACCGGTCATACGTGCCAGAGGAGGACCAGTGCCCACCACCCTGCGCGGACGCCTGGTCTCCGGCGGCGCCGTCGTCGACGACGCCGTCGTGGTGCTGGACGGTGACCGGGTCACCCACGTCGGCCCGGCCGCCGAGCACCCCGACCCGCCGCCGGCCACCGACCTGCTCCTGCTCCCCGGTCTGGTCGACGTGCACTGCCACGGCGGTGCCGGCGGGTCCTTCCCCGACAGCGACCAGGCCGGCGTCCGGCGGGCGGCGAGGCACCACCGGGCCGCCGGGACGACGACGCTGCTGGCCTCGCTGGTCTCCGCGGCACCCGAGGTCCTCCGCGAGCGGCTGGCGGTGCTGGCCCCCCTGGTCGGCGACCTGGTCGCCGGGGTGCACCTGGAGGGCCCGTACCTGTCACCCGCCCGCTGCGGTGCCCAGGACCCCGCCGCGCTCCGGCCGGGGGACCCGGCCGAGCTCGACGCGCTGCTGGCCACCGGGCTGGTCCGGTCGGTGACCGTGGCCCCGGAGACCGCGCACGCCGCCGAGCTGCTCGCCGTCTGCCGGATGCACGGGGTGCTGCCCAGCCTGGGCCACACCGACGCCGACGCCGCGACCACCACCGGGTGGGTCCGCCGCGCGGGCCCCAGGGTCAGTGCCACCCACCTGTTCAACGGCATGCCGCCGCTGCTGTCCCGGGCACCCGGTCCGGTCGCCGCGTGCCTGGCCGCCGCGGCCCGCGGGGACCTGGTCGTGGAGCTCGTCGCCGACGGCGTGCACCTGGCCGCGGAGACCGTCGCGACGGTCTTCGAGCTGGTCGGACCGGACCACGTCGCGCTGGTCAGCGATGCCATGGCCGCAGCGGGGCAGCCCGACGGCGCCTACCGGCTGGGCGCCCTCGACGTCACCGTCCGGGACGGCGTGGCCCGGCTGACCGCCGACCCGGGCGCCATCGCCGGGGGCACCGCGACGCTGGCCGACGTGCTCCGGCGCACCGTCCGGGACGCCGGCGTCGACCTGGCCGCCGCGGTCACGGCTGCCACCCGCACCCCCGCCCGGCTGCTCGGCCTCGACGCCGAGGTGGGCGAACTGACCCCCGGCCGGCGCGCCGACGTGCTGGTCACCACCCCCGACCTGGTCCCCGCCGCGGTGTACGCCGCCGGGGTCCGGGTGCACCGAGAGGAGAACTGACCGTGGAGGTCGTCGTCCTGCCCACCCCCGAGGACTGCGGCCGGGTGGTCGCCGACGTGGTGAGCGCCGCGGTGCAGCACGCCCCCGGCGAGGTCACGATCGGCCTGGCCACCGGGTCCTCCCCGCTGCTGGCCTACCGCGAGCTGGTCGCCCGGCACGAGGCCGGGCTGTCCTTCGCCGCCGTCACCGCAGTGCTGCTCGACGAGTACGTCGGCCTGCCCGCCGGGCACCAGGAGTCCTACCGCGCGGTCATCCGCCGCGAGCTCACCGACGCCCTGGGCATCGACCCGGACCGGGTGCACGGGCCCGACGGGTCCTCGGCGGACCCGCTGCAGGCCGCCCGGGACTACGAGGCACTGGTGACGTCGCTGCGGCCGGTCGCCGTCCAGGTGCTGGGCATCGGCGCCAACGGGCACGTGGGGTTCAACGAGCCGGGCTCCTCGCTGGCCAGCCGCACCCGGGTCAAGACCCTCACCGAGCAGACCCGCCGCGACAACGCCCGGTTCTTCGACGGCGACGTCGAGGCCGTGCCGCGGCACGTGTTGACCCAGGGCCTGGGCACCATCTCCGACGCCGAGCACCTGGTGCTCGTCGCCACCGGCGACGGGAAGGCGGCCGCGGTGGCCGCCGCCGCCGAGGGTCCGGTGACGGCGTCCTGCCCGGGCTCGGTGCTGCAGCTGCACCCGCACGTGACCCTGGTCGTCGACGAGGCCGCGGCCGCCGGCCTGCAGCGGGCCGACTACGCCCGCTACGTCCTGGCCCACAAGCTCACCGAGCAGGGCTGGTGAGCGGCCCGATCACCCGGGGGCCCACGGCCAAGCACGAGCAGCTGCGCGCCCGCCTCGTCGAGCTCACCACGCAGCTGCCCGCAGGTGCGGCGCTGCCCTCGGAGCGCCGGCTGTGCGAGCTGCACGGCGTCAGCCGGATCACCGTGCGCGAGGCCGTCGGCCAGCTGGTCGCCGAGGGCGTCCTGGTCCGGGTGCCCGGATCGGGCACGTTCGTCGGCGAGCGGCCCGCGCGGTCCCGGCTGCACCTGGCGTCCTTCGCGGAGGACATGCGCCGGATGGGGCTCACGCCCTCCACCGTCGTCCTGGGGGTGGCGCTGGCCGACCCGCCGCCGGCCACCCGGCAGGCGCTCGCGCTGGCCCCGGACGAGCCCGCCTGGCACCTGCGCCGGCTCCGGCTGGCCGACGAGGCACCGATGTCCGTCGACGACGGCTGGTACGCCGCCGACGTGGCCCCGGACCTGGACGCCCACGACCTGACCGGCTCGGTCTACGCGCTGCTGGGCGAGGTCTACGGCGCGACCGTGGACCGCGCCGAGCAGTCCGTGCGCGCGACCGCCGCCGACCCGGACACCGCGGTCCTGCTCGGCCTGCCGGCCGGCGCCCCGGTGCTGGCCTTCGACCGGGTGGCCCGCTCCGGCGGCCGCCCGGTCGAGCACACCCGGTCGGTCTACCGGGGCGACCGCTACGAGGTGACGACGACGCTGGAGCTGGGCCGCGGCTGAGGCGCCGGCCAGTCGGCCAGCAGCCCGGCCAGCCCGGCGTGGGCCATGGCCATCGCCGCCGCGCCCAGGCAGCCGGCCGCCGGACCCAGCGGGGTCAGCCGCACCGGCGGGGCGGCCCGCCAGGTCAGCCCGGCGGCCAGACCCTCGGCCACCGGGTCCACCAGCGCGCTGCCGGCCCGGGCCAGCCCGCCACCGAGGACGACGACCGAGGGGTCCAGCAGCAGGGTCGCGGTGACCAGCGCGTCGGCCAGTGCGGACGTCGCGTCCGCCCACACCGCGGTGGCGTCGTCGTCGGCACCGAGCCGGGCGACGACCTCGGCGGCCGACCGGGTGACGCCGGTGCGGGCGGCGTAGCGCCGGGCGACGCCGGCCCCGGAGGCGTAGACCTCCAGGCAGCCGCGCTGGCCGCAGGTGCACCGCTCACCGCCGGGCCGGACCGGTGCGTGGCCGACCTCGCCGGCCGCGCCCGTGCCGCCGGTGACCTCGGACCCGCCGCTGACCAGGGCCGCGGCGATCCCGGTGCCCAGGGTCAGCAGCAGCACGTCGTCGACCCCGCGGGCTGCCCCCAGCAGCCGCTCGGCCAGCCCGGCCGCCCGGACGTCGTGCCCGGTGGTCACCGGCACGGCCACCCGGTCCTGCAGGGCCGACCGCAGCGGCAGGTCACGCCAGCCCAGGTTGGAGGCGTAGTGCACGGTCCCGGTCGACTCCTCGATCAGGCCCGGGGTGACCACCCCTGCCCCGACGACGGTCAGGCCGCGTCCGGTGGCCACGGCCGTGAGGCGGTCCAGCTCGGAGGCGAGGTGGCCGACCGGGTCGGGTCCGGCCGGCGTGGGCCGGACGTCCTCGACCAGCACCCGCCCGGCGACGTCGACCAGCAGCGCCTTGGTGGTGGTGCCCCCGACGTCGAGCCCGAGCACGGCCCGGTCGGGCTCCGCGGTCACCCGGCCCGCCCTTCCCGGAGGGCAGCGACGACGGCCGCGACCTCGTCGGTGGAGGTGATCGTGCGGGTGCCGGGGTCGTAGGAGACGCCGGTGGTGCTGCGGTGCCCGGGCGAGGGCACGGTGCGGGCGGCGCGCAGGTGCACGGCGGGGACACCGGTGGCGGCGACCAGCTCCGCGACGGTGCCCGCGCGCACGCCGCCGCCGGCCATCACCTCGATCCGCCCGGCTGCCGCGGTCACCAGGTCGCGCAGCGCGGCGGTGCCCTCGGCCGCGGTGGCCGCCCCGCCGGAGGTGAGCACCCGGCTGACCCCGGCGTCCACCAGCTCCGCCAGCGCGGCGGGCTGGTCGGCCAGGGTGTCGAAGGCCCGGTGGAAGGTCACCGGCGCGGAGCCGGCGGCCGCGACCATCGCGTCCAGCGCGGCGCGGTCGATGCGGCCGCGCGGGCTCAGCGGGCCGACCGTGACCCCGACGACGGGCAGCGTGCGGCGGGCTGCGGCGATGTCGGCGCACACCACGTCCAGCTCGACGGGGGAGTGCACGAAGTCCCCGCCGCGGGGGCGGACCAGGACGGTGACCGACAGCGCGGGTGCGCGGGTGCCCAGCGCGGCGAGGGTGCCGGCGCTCGGGGTCACCCCGCCCTCGGACAGGGCGGCGCACAGCTCGACCCGGTCGGCCCCGGCGCCGGCCGCGGCCAGCGCGCCCTCGACGTCCTCGACGCAGATCTCGACGGTCGTCACCAGGCGGCCAGCGCCGCGCCGGGCAGGACCGCGCCGACGGGGACCCCACCACCGAGGACGGGCACCGAGGTCAGGTCGGCCACGGCCGAGGTGTCCACGCCCAGGCCGCGCAGCACGGCCAGCGCGACCACGGTGGTGGCACGGGGGCTGCCGTCGACGACCTTCATCGCCACGGCCTGGCCCTGCGGCCCGGCGACCCCGATGACGCCCTCGGCCCCGCCCTTGGCCAGCACGCCGGGGAGGTCGGCCATCAGCCGGCTGTTGACGTGCCCGCGGCCGCCGACGAACTCCGGGTGCGCGCGCATCGCGGCGGCGACCTGGGCGGCCGGACTGCCCGACGGCGCCAGCGCCAGCGAGCGGAAGGCGGTCGCCAGGCCGCGCACCGTCGTCCCGAAGAGGGCTGCGCCGCAGCCGTCGACGGCGGTGTGCCCGACCGGCGCGCCGGTCTCCCGGGCCACGACGGTGCGCACGTGCTGCTGCAACGGGTGGTCGGCGTCCAGGTGGCCCTCGGTGGGCCAGCCGGCGGCGACGCAGGACGACAGCATCGCGGCGTGCTTGCCCGAGCAGTTCATCCGCACCCGGGAGGGGCCCTCACCGGCGCGCAGCAGGCGCAGCCGGGTCTCCTCGTCCTCGGGCAGGTCCGGCGGGCAGCGCAGGTCGGACTCGTCCAGCCCCGCCCGGGCCAGCACCGCCCGGACGACCTCGACGTGCCGGTCCTCGCCGGTGTGCGAGCCCGCGGCGATGGCCAGCGCGGGGCCCTCCAGCGGGGCGCCGGCCTCCAGGCAGGCCAGCGCCTGCAGCGGCTTGGTGGTCGAGCGCGGCAGCACGACGGCGTCCGGGTCGCCGAGCTCCAGGACCGGGGTGCCGTCGGCGCCCAGCGCGACCAGCGAACCCAGGTGCCGGCTCTCGACCAACCCGGACCGGACGACGACGGCCAGCTCGGCCAGGACGGGGGCGGGGGTGACGACGGGGTGCTCAGCCACGGGGGGCCTCCACGGTGGGTGCGGGTGCGCCCTGCTGCGGGGGGACGGCAGCGGCGACCGGGGCGGCGGTGCGCGTGGTCCGGCGGCGCAGGCGGGAGGCCAGCGCGGACAGCGCACCGTTGACGACGAGGTAGACGAGGGTGACGACCAGGAAGGTCTGGATCAGCAGCCGGTTGTAGGAGCTGAGCACCTGGGCCCGGTAGAGCAGCTCGGTGTAGGCCACGACGTAGCCCAGCGAGGTGTCCTTGAGCAGGCTCACCAGCTGGACCACCAGTGACGGGGTGACCGCGCGCAGCGCCTGGGGGAGGACGACGGCGCGCATCACCTGCAGGCGTCGCATCCCCAGCGAGGCGCCGGCCTCGGACTGCCCGCGGGGCAGGCTGAGCACCCCGGCGCGGACGATCTCGGCGAACGCGGCGGCGTTGGCGATGGTGAGCGGGACGACGAGCTTCCACAGCACCGGCAGGTTGATCCCGTAGGCCGGGAGCCCGAAGAGCATCAGGTAGATCAGCAGCAGCACCGGCAGGGTGCGGAAGACCTCGATGAACCCGGTGCACAGCACGCGCAGCGGACGGACCGGGCTCAGCCGGCCCAGCGCCAGCAGCACGCCCAGCACCCCGCCCAGGACGGCGACGACGGCGGCGGCCAGCAGCGTGCCGCGCAGGCCGACGAGCAGGTACTCCCAGATCGGCCAGGACAGGAACGGCGTCCAGCGGTCGGCGTCCAGCTGCCCGCGGGAGCCGAACTGGACCAGCGCGAGTGCCAGCAGCCCGGCCAGCACCAGCACGCTGACCGCCGAGGCGATCCGGATGCGGCGGCGGGCGCGCGGCCCGGGCTCGTCGTAGAGGTAGGCGGTCTCGGAGACCCTGCGGGCCCTCATCGCCGGATCGCCACCCTCTTCTCGATGCGGCCGGCGCCCAGCCCGATGACCAGGGCCAGCGCCATGTAGACCAGCCCGGCCGCGCCGAAGATCGGGATCGGCTGGGCCTGGACCAGGTTGACCTTGTTGACCGCCGAGGTCAGCTCGACGACCCCGACGGTGGCCGCCAGGGCGGTGTTCATCAGCAGTGCGATGAGCACGTTGCCCAGCGGCTGGACGACGGCCCGGGCCGCCTGGGGGACGACGACCAGCCGCAGCGTCTGGGCGAGCGTGAAGCCCAGCGCCCGGGACGCCTCGACCTGTCCACGGGGGACGGTGTTGATCCCGCTGCGGAGGGCCTCGGCGACGTAGGCGGCCTCGTAGACGGTGAGCACGATGATCGCGGTCACCGTCAGCGGGGCGATCAGCCCGGCGTCGGGCAGGGCGAAGACGGCGAGCAGCAGCAGCGCCAGCAGGGGCACGTTGACCAGCACCTGGACGTACCCGAAGGCCGCCGCGCGCAGGACGGGGACCGGGCTGACCCGGGCCACCGTCACCAGGACCCCCAGGACGAGGGCCCCCACGGCGGAGGTGACCAGGACGAGCACGGTGGTGCCCAGACCCGCGAGGAGGGCGGGCCAGGAGTCGATCAGGGCGCTCACCGGGACCTCCTGTCGGCGCTGCTGCTGCTCATGCGGTCAGTGGGACGGGCCGGTCAGGAACCGGGGACCGAGCCGATGACCGGCGGCTCGGGCGTGCTGCCGTCGCCGACCGTGCCGAGGGTGGCGTCGAAGACCGCGGCCCAGGAGCCGTCGGCGTAGACCTGCTCGAGCCAGTCGTTGACGAAGTCCTTGAAGTCCTGGTCCTCCGGCGGCAGGCCGATGCCGTAGGCCTCCTCGGTGAAGGGCTGGCCCACGACCTTGATGCCGTCGTTGGACTCCGCGTCGGCGGCGAGCAGGGTGTAGTCCTGCACGTAGGCGTCGCCGCGGCCCTGGGTCAGGGCCTGCACGGCCTGCGGGTCGGTCGCGAAGCTGACCACCTCGGCGGTGGGCTGCTCCTCGGGCACCGCGGTGACCGCGGGGGTGTTCGCCCCGACGATGACGGTGCGCCCGCCCAGGTCCTCGATGCCCTGGATCTCCTCCTCGTCGGCGCGCACGGCGACGGCCAGTCCGGAGACGAAGTAGGGGCCGGCGAACGAGATCTGCTCGGCCCGCTCCTCGGTGATCGTGTAGGTGTTGAAGACGACGTCGACGGTGCCGTTGGTCAGCAGCGCCTCCCGGGTCTCCGAGGCCGGCGGCACGATCTCGATGTTCGGCTCGCCGATGATGTAGATGGCCAGCAGCTTGGCCAGGTCGATGTCGAAGCCCTGGACGTCGTCGGGGTTGCTGGGGTCCTGCTGGCTCAGCAGCGGGGCGTCCAGTGCGGCCGCGACGCGCAGCACGCCGCGCTCGCGGATCTCGGCCATCGTGGAGTCCGAGAGCAGCGCCGCCGCCTCGGCGACCGGCGCGTTGTCGTAGACCTCCTGCAGGACGTCCTCCCCGCCCCCGCCCGCGGAGGGCGGCACGGCGGAGGACCCCGAGTCGGAGCCCCCGCAGGCGGTGAGGCCGAGCGAGGCGACCAGCGCGAGGGAAGCGGCGATCGTGGAGCGTCGCCGGAGGGTGCGGCTCATTCCTTGCCTTTCGACGGACCCGCCGGGGCGGGGGGAGGGCCGGCAGCGCGGACCGCGCGCCGGAGATCAGGGGTCAGTGCGAGAGCACCGCGGACAGGAAGCTGCGGGTGCGGGCGCTGCCGCCGCCGGCGAAGAACTCCTCGGGCGGGGCGACCTCGACGATCGCGCCGGCGTCCATGAAGACCACCAGGTCGGCGGCCCGGCGGGCGAAGCCCATCTCGTGCGTGACCACGACCATCGTCATGCCGTCCTCGGCCAGCGAGGTCATGACCGCCAGCACCTCGGCGACCATCTCCGGGTCAAGGGCCGAGGTGGGCTCGTCGAAGAGCATCACCTTGGGCCGCATGGCCAGGGCGCGGGCGATCGCCGCGCGCTGCTGCTGGCCGCCGGAGAGCTGGGCGGGGAAGTGGCCGGCCTTGTCGGCGATGCCCACCCGCTCCAGCAGCTCCAGCGCCTCGCGGCGGGCCTGGGCCCGCGGGGTGCCGCGGACCATCACCGGGGCCAGGCAGAGGTTGTCCAGCACGGTCTTGTGCGCGAAGAGGTCGAAGGACTGGAAGACCATGCCGACGTCGGCGCGCAGCCGGGCCAGCGCGGCGCCCTCGGCGGGCACCGGGACGCCGTCGACCAGCACCTGGCCGGAGTCGATCGGCTCGAGCCGGTTGATCGTGCGGCACAGGGTGGACTTGCCCGACCCGGACGGGCCGATGACGACGACCACCTCGCCGGCGGCCACGTCGAGGTCGACGGAGCGGAGTACGTGCAGGTCGCCGAAGTGCTTGTCGACCGACCGCAGGCTGACCATCGGGGTCGCGCTGCCGGGTGCGACGGACACGGGTGCTCCTCTCGACGGGTGGACCGGGGTGTGACGCCGCGAACACTAAGCACCCACTGGTTGCATGCAAAAGGCCCACGACTTAATCCAAAAGAGTTTTAACGAGCGGGACATTCAACCCCCTGCGTGCTCTACTGCCGCCGTGCGCGTCGACCCCCCGGCCCGACCCGGGTCCCCTGCCTCCCTGGTGTCCCTGCTCCGCTCCGGGCGGGCGAGCTCGCGCGCCGAGCTCTCCCGGCTCACCGGCGCCTCGCCCACCACGGTCGCCGGCCGGGTGGAGGAGCTGCTGCGCACCGGGGTGCTCGCCGAGGTGGACGGCCCGGCCGCCGGCAGCGGACGACCGCCCCGCCGACTGGCCCTCGCCCGCGGCCTCGGTGTCGTCGGCGCGGTCGGGCTGGGGGAGCAGCACGCGGACTGTGCGGTGCTCGACGTCAGCGGCGCGGTGCTGGCCGAGCGCCGGGTGCCGGTGCGGGTCGCCGACGGCCCGGACGCCGTCCTGGGCACCGTGTCCGGGGTGCTGACCCAGCTGCACCAGGAGCAGGGCCCGGACGCGGGACGGCTGCTCGGGCTGGGTCTCGGCGTCCCGGGCCCGGTGTCGTTCCCGGCCGGTGTGGTGACCTCCCCGGCGCGGATGCCCGGGTGGAACGGCGCCGACGTCGCGGCCCTCGCCCGCCGCCACCTGCCCGAGGGGGCCGCGGTCGTCGTGGACAACGACGCGAACCTGATGGCGCTCGGGGAGCACGCCACCGACCCCTCACCCGAGCACCTGGTGCTGGTCAAGGCCGGGTCCGGGATCGGCTGCGGGATCGTCGTGCAGGGCGTCCTGCAGCGCGGTGCCCGGGGCTTCGCCGGCGACATCAGCCACGTCACCGTGCCCGACGCCGAGCCGGTCGCCTGCTCCTGCGGCCGGGTCGGCTGCCTGGACGCCGTCGCCAGCGGTGCCGCGCTGGCCACCCGGCTGCGCGAGGAGGGCGTCGAGGTCACCGGCGTCGACGCCCTGCTCGACCTGGCCCGCGACGCCCACCCGCAGACGACCCGGTTGCTGCGCGAGGCGGGCAGCCGGACCGGCACGGTGCTGGCCACCATCGTCAACCTGGTCAACCCCGACCGGCTCGTGCTCGCCGGCTGGCTCAGCCAGGCCGAGGCCTTCGTCGCCGGCGTCCGGTCCGCCGTCTACGCCCAGAGCCCGCCGCTGGTGACCGACGGCCTGGAGGTCGTGGTCAGCCTGGCCGGACCGCGGGCCGGCCTGCTCGGCGCCGGGCACTGCGTGCTGGACGCGGTGTTCGCCGACCTGCCCCGGTTGGTCGACCGGACCGCCTGAGCGCGCCTCAGTGCGGGGCGTCCTCCGCTGCCACCGCCGCCTCCAGCACCCGGTGCGACGGGCCGTCCAGCCCGGCCTCCTCGGCGGCGCGCACGGTCGCGGCCACCATCTGCTCCTTGGTCCGCAGGTGCTCGTGCGTGCTCACCCGGTGGATCGACACCCAGCCGGCCATCAGGCCCGACCGCCGTCGGTGGGGGTGCCTCGCTGTGCGTGCATGCGGCTCCAGTCCTCGGTCTGCGCGTGCGACGGTTGCACGACCAGACCACCTTGCCGCCCGTGGGTGGCCCGCGCCACGTCGGGGTCCGTCGGGCACGCCGGGCGCCGCGTCGTCGCGCAGGGCACAGTCGGGCGGTGAGCACCCCCTGGACCGGCCGCGAGACCACCCCGGTGACCCTGCCCGACGCCGACGGCGGCACCACCGCCGAGCAGATGACCGGGCCGCTGCACGCGGTGCCGGCCGGGGGCGAGGACCTCGCCCGCGTCACCTCGCTGTGCAACGTCGCCGTCCGGGTGTGGGGGCAGCGGCCCTTCGACCCGGCCGACGCCGACGCCTGCCCGGTCTGCGCCGAGCGGGCGGGCGCGGGCGACCGCACAACCTGACCGCACCGCCAGACCGCACAGCCTGACCGCACCGCCTGACCCACCCGGGCGCCGGCCGCGTGCCTGACGGTCCCGGCGGCGGCACCGTGTCACCCTCCTGGCCGTGGACCCGACCCTGCTGACGGTGGCCGCGCTGGTCGCCGCGCTGGGGCTGCCCGCCGGCCGGGTGCTCAACCGGCTGGCGCACCGGGTCCCGGCCGCGCGCTCCGAGCCCGGCCCGGTGGCCACGCGCGCCCTCGCCGTCCGGCCGCCCTGGCTGGAGCTGGGGACGGCGGGACTGTCGGCCGCCGTCGTGCTGCACGTGGGGCTCGGTCCCGCGACGGCGGCGTGGCTCTGGTTCGCGCTGGGTGCGGTGCTGCTGACCGTGGTCGACCTGCAGCACCTGCTGCTGCCCAACCGGCTGCTGCTGCCGCTGACCACCGGTGCCGTCGTGCTGCTGGCCGGTGCGGCCGCCGGTGCCGGGACGTGGCCGGACCTGGGGCGGGCCCTGGTGGCCGCCCCGGTCGTCGCGACCGGCCTGCTGCTGCTGGCGCTGGCCAACCCGGCCGGTCTGGGCATGGGCGACGTCAAGCTCGGGCTGCTGGTGGGGCTGTACCTGGGCTGGCTGGGGTGGCCCTCGGTGCTGGTCGGGCTGTTGCTGGCCGCGGTCGCCCAGGCCGTGGTGGGCCTGGTGCTGCTGGCCGCCGGGCGGGCCGGGCGCCGTACGGCGCTGCCCTTCGGGCCGGCGCTGCTCGGCGGCGTCCTCGCCGTGCTCTTCCTCGCCGGCGGCTGACCGCGGGCCCGTGCGGGCCCGCCCCACCGGAACCAGTGGATCCGGCGCCATCGCGTGCGGTACTCACCCCCCTGGGTGAGCCCGGCCGGCCCGCGCTGCACCACGCCGCCCCCGTGCCGATGTCCAGGGAGCCGCGACCGGGTCGCCAGGCCATCCAGGCCTGCACGGACAGCGGCTCGCGAGGAGTCCACCCATGGTCAACCCCTTCATCGCCCTCGTCGTCCTCGTCGAGGGCCTGCGCGACCGGCTCGTCGACGACGAGCGGGGCGCCACCGCCGTCGAGTACGGCCTGCTCGTCGCCCTGATCGCCGCCGTCATCGTCGGCGCTGTCGTCTTCCTCGGCTCGGACCTCCGGGCGATGTTCACCGACGTCCTGCGCGCCCTGCCCGGCGGTCACTGACCGCTCGACCCGGACCGGGGCGGCACCCGCCGCCCCGGTCCGCGCCCCCGGCGAGCTC
>NZ_CEEDOS010000044.1:0-39752 GCF_979256525.1 Klenkia sp. AC732
GCGGGGTGGGGGTCGAGGGGTCGGGCGCGGTCTGGTCCGTGGTCGGGCTGACCGGGTCCTCGGCCAGCGCCGGGCCCGCCGTGGCGGTGGCGCCGATCAGCGTGGCGGCGAGCAGTGGGAGGAGTCGGACCCTGGTGCGCACGTCGTGTCAGTCCCTCGTGTGGTGGTTCGTGTGGTGACGGTGGAGCTCCGTCGTCGTCACCCCGTCCATCGACCGGCAGCACCCCTGACCTGGAGGGCGTCTCACCCCACGGGGGGATGCGGGTCGTAGCGTCGGACCCCGTGCCCTCCCCCCGTCTGCTCGACGCCCGGCTGCAGGCCCGTGTGCGCCGGCTGCCCACCACCCGCGTGGACGGCTGGCTGCGCCGGTTGTCGGAGTTCGCCGACCACGGGAAGCTGTGGCTGGTCGTCGGTCTGCTGCTGGGCTGGAAGAAGGGCGCACCGCGCCGGGCCGCGGTCCGCGGGCTGGGGTCGATGGCGGTGTCCAGCGCGCTGGTGAACGTCGTCCTCAAGCGGGTGTTCGGGCGGGTGCGGCCCGACCTGGACGCGGTCGCGTCGTCCCGGGCGCTCGACCGCGCACCGCACACGCTGTCCTTCCCGAGCGGGCACTCGGCGTCGGCGGCGGCGTTCGCCACCGGGGTCGCCCTGGAGAGCCCGTGGGCCGGGGCGCTGGTCGCGCCGGTGGCGCTGGGCGTGGGCTACTCCCGGGTGCACGTGGGCGTGCACTACCCGGGTGACGTCGTCGCCGGTCTCGCCGTCGGCGGGGCGATCGCCGCGGCCAGCCAGCACTGGTGGCGGGTCCGCCCGACCGAGCCGGCCCGGGTGCGGACGGCGTTCGACGCTCCCCCGCTGCCCGGCGGCGAGGGCATGGTCATCGCGGTGAACCCGCGCTCCGGGCGGGAGGACTACGACCCGGCCAGTGACATCGCCTCCCTGCTGCCGCGGGCCGTGGTGCGGGACATCACGCCGCAGGAGTCGGTGACCGACGTGCTCCAGCAGGCCGTTCGGGACGGCGCGCGGGCCCTGGGCGTGGCCGGCGGCGACGGCAGCGTCGCCGCGGCCGCTGCGGTCGCCCTCGAGCACCGGCTGCCCCTGGCCGTGCTGCCGGCCGGGACGCTCAACCACTTCGCCCGCGACGTCGGCGTGGCAACCCCCGTCGAGGCGGCGGCCGCCGTCGAGGCCGGCGACGGCGTCCAGGTGGACGTGGCCACCGTGAACGGCACCCCGTTCCTCAACACCGCCAGCATCGGCAGCTACCCGGAGATGGTGCGGCGCCGGGACCGCCTGTCCGGACGGATGGGCAAGTGGCTGGCGATGACCGTGGCCGCCGGTCAGGTGCTGCGCACCGGGCACCCCGTGCGGCTCGTCGTCGACGGCCGGGAGGTGTCGGTGTGGATCCTCTTCGTGGGCAACGGCGTCTACACCCCGCGCGGACTGTCCCCCGCCTGGCGCCCCTCACTGGCCGACGGGCTCCTGGACGTCCAGTACCTGCGGGCCGACCTGCGCTTCGGCCGCAGCCGGGCGGTGTTGGCGACCCTGCTGGGGGCCAGCGAGCACAGCCGGTCCTACGCGCAGTTCCAGGTGCGTGAGCTGCGGGTGCAGTCGCGGTCCGGCCCGCTCACGGTGGCCTACGACGGCGAGACCGGTGCCGCGCAGACCGAGTTCGTCTTCACCAAGCGTCAGCAGCTGACCGTGTACTGCAGTCGCTGACGGGCCCCGTCCACAGCGAGGTTCGTGACGAGGCCCTGACCTGCATAGACTCCCGCGCACTGTCGGTCGGCTCGGGGGCGTGGGATGCGGGTAAGAGGTCTGCGGGTGCTGCTGGTCGCTGTAGTCGGGGCGGTGCTGGTGAGCGGGTGTACCGCGGAGACGCCGGCCAACGACACCCTCCCGACCGCATCGGAGGGGGCGGAGAGCTCCGCGGAGCTGGAGCCGCTGGGGCCGGCTGACCTGCCGATGCCAGTGGAGGCTCGGGAGCGAACGCCCGCGGGAGCCGAGGCCTTCATCCGGTATTACATGGACATCTACAACGACGCCCAAATGGCCCTGAACGCGGATTACATGGAGCAGTTTAGCCAGTCATGTGCCACATGCGACGAGCTAATCTCAAACATTCGAGAAGACGCGTCGGCAGCCTTGTCGTACGAGGGAGGGCAAGTCACTACGGACTTCGTCTCAACGACCGTTGAAGGCGATGTGGCCGAAGGGGCCTTCTCGATACAGCAGGCAGAGCTTCACGTACGCGACTCAAGCGGTACGGAGCGAGCGGACCTCAGCGCACCCGCATCGGAACTATCTTGTGGTGCCATTCTCACCTGGTCAAACTCGACACACTCGTGGGTGTTCGCGCAATGGGACGTCAACTAGCGCCCGCGTTGCTGCTTAGCCTCGCGCTGTGGGGGATGAGTAGCGCGCCAGCGGCTCAGGCGGAGTGCCGATCACTCAATTGCGTCACAACAGAGCTCAGCAACGGTGCGGCGACGGTGGGCGCGGAAGACGTCACCGGACCGAGCGCAGGTGTCTACGTTGCCACTAACGCGGCCCCGCCAGGTCCTCGGCTTTACCAGTGGCGCCTACTCACCCAATGCGCGCTTACAGACGCGAACTCGGGCGCTTGCAACCGAGGAGCCGTTGTTTGCCAGTCGCCGCCCGGCCAAGTCGTGAGTGCCTACGTGATCCAACGACAACGACTCGCTCAAGCGGACGGCACCCCTGTGGGGGGACTGCCCCCAGCTCCCGACGCCCAAGGCGGCACCCCCTATGGGGGCTGGGGCACGGTGGACATCGCCTGCGTCGACGTCACCGCACTCAACCCACCTCCGTCACCCGACGAGGTCTTCCGCTACTTCCAGACCCTGCCGCTCCCCCAGCTGACGACGCGCCAGCAGCCACCCGGCAACGCGCTGGTCGGGCTCCCGGTCGTGTTCTTCACCGACAGCCCGACGCAGCAGACGTTCACCGTCGACATCCGGGGCTTCGCCGTGGTCATCGTGGCGGGCGCGCAGACGTTCACCTGGCACACCGGGGACGGCACCGACCTGACCACCAGCGACCCGGGGGCGCCCCACCCGGCGCAGACGGTCACGCACTCCTACTCGTCGGGCACGTACACGGCGAACCTCACCGTGACCTGGGGCGGCACCTTCAGCGTGGACGGCGGCGCCCAGGTCGCCGTCCCGGGCACGACGACCACCGACGGACCCGATGTGACGTTCGCGGTCCTGGAGGCCGGTGCCGTCCTGACGAACCCGTACGACTGAGCGCGGACGGCCCCGGCGGCACCCTGCTCCCCAGGCGCCGCGGGCCACAGCTCACTACGGTCGCGATCAGGGTTGCCCCGCTGCACGAGGGGGCACAGAACGCGCTGACGTCGTCGAAGGAAGAGGTACCCCCATGTTGGTCCGCCGGATCGCTCGGCCCCTGCTCGCCGCCTCGTTCGTGTACGGGGGCATCAGCACGCTGCGCAACCCGCAGAGCCGGGTCCCCGGAGCCCGCAAGATCGTGGGCCAGATCGCCGACCAGGCCGACAAGCAGCTCCCGATCGAGGTCCCCAAGGACGTCGAGCAGTGGGTGAAGGTCGACGCCGGGATCAAGGTCGGTGCCGGCGCCCTGTTCGCCCTGGGCGTCTTCCCCCGGCTGTCCGCGCTCGCCCTCGCCGGCTCGATCGTGCCCACGACGCTGGCCGGCCACCGCTTCTGGGAGGACAGCGACGACGAGAAGAAGTTCTCCAACCAGGCGCACTTCCTCAAGAACGCCGGCCTGCTGGGCGGGCTGCTGATCGCCGCCGTCGACACCGAGGGCAAGCCCTCCGCGAGCTGGCGGGTCCGTCGCGCCAGCGACAAGGCCATCTCCAAGGCCGAGGCCAAGTTCGAGAAGGCCCAGAAGAAGGCGGAGAAGGCCCAGAAGAAGGCCAGCCGCGGCAAGACCCAGAAGAAGATCGTGAAGCAGGCCAGGAAGGCCAAGAAGTCCGCGGGCCTCTGAGCACCCCGCACCGATCAGCACGGCCATGACACCCGCGGGCGCGCTCCGGAGGATCGCCTTCCTCCTGGAGCGCGCCCGCGAGCCGTCCTACCGGGTGAAGGCGTTCCGCACCGCCGCCACCGTCGTCGACGGTCTGGACGACGCCGAGATCGCCCGCCGGGTGCGGACCAGGACCCTCAAGGACCTCAAGGGCATCGGCGACAAGACGGCTGCCGTCATCGTCGAGGCGCAGGCCGGCGACGTGCCCGCCTACCTCAGCGACCTGGAGGAGCGGCACGCCGTGCAGCCGCTCACCGGCGCCGCCGGCGAGCTGCGGGCCGCGCTCCGGGGCGACCTGCACAGCCACTCGGACTGGTCCGACGGCGGCAGCCCCATCCGCGAGATGGCCGAGGCCGCCCGGGACATCGGGCACGACTACCTGGCGCTGACCGACCACTCCCCCCGGCTCACCGTCGCCAACGGCCTGACCGCGGAGCGGCTCAGCCGCCAGCTGGACGTCGTCGCCGAGCTCAACGAGGAGCTGGCGCCCTTCCGCATCCTCACCGGCATCGAGTGCGACATCCTCAGCGACGGCTCCCTCGACCAGTCCGACGAGCTGCTGGGACGCTTGGACGTCGTCGTGGCCAGCGTGCACTCCGAGCTGCGGGCCACCCGGGCCCAGATGACCGAGCGGATGCTGGCCGCCGTCGCCAACCCGCACACCGACGTCCTCGGGCACTGCACCGGCCGTCTCCTGGTGGAGCGGGAGCAGGCCGGCGGCAAGAAGCAGCGGCCCCGGCCGGAGAGCGACTTCGACGCCGAAGCCGTCTTCACCGCGTGCCTCGAGAACGGCACCGCGGTCGAGATCAACTCACGCCCCGAGCGGCTGGACCCGCCGATGCGGCTGCTGCAGCTCGCCGCCGACATCGGCTGCGACTTCTCCATCGACACCGACGCGCACGCGCCCGGTCAGCTCGACTGGCAGGACGCCGGGTGCGAGCGGGCCGCGCAGGTGGGCATCACGGCGGACCGGGTGGTCAACACCCGGACGGCGGATCAGCTCCCCGGCTGAGACAGGTCGCGGGCGACCGGGCTCCCGGCGTCCTCCGGGCGACGGAACGGCCAGTCGGCCGGCAGGACGAGCCTGGGTGCCACACCCAGCAGCACCGCGAGCAGGAAGCCCACCGCCGCGACGCCTTCCGTCGCCTCCTCGACCAGGGCCGCCGTCGCCACGACGGCGGAGTCGTGACCGAGCGCGCCCTCGACGGCCGCCGACACCGTGGACAGGGCCACCGCGGCGAACGCGTAGAGACCCGCCCAGGCCAGCACCCGTCGCCGGTCACGGCGCTCGTCGCGGCTCAGCCAGTACAACCAGCACAGCCCCAGCACGGCGGCGGTCCCGAAGACGAGCAGGGCGCGAACGGGGTGCGCGTAACCGTCGACTGCCTCCAACGCCGCCTTGTGCAGAGTGCTGCCGGCCTTCACGACGGCGATGAGCGCGGCCATCGCCGCCACCGCCGACCACCAGGTCCGGCGACCGGACAGCCGCACCGCGCCCGCGCCCGCCGCCACGGCGGCCGCCAGGAACACCGCAGCGATCAGCAGCCGAGGGGCCGACCACGGGAGTTCCATCGACAGCGGCCGGGACAACCAGCGGGGTGCTTGGCCGACGCGCAACGCCCAGCCGAGGACCTCCAGGGCCACGACCAGACCGCCCAGCCGCCACGCCCAGCCCGGTACGGGCACGCGGATGCGTGTGGGCCGTGCAGGAGCGAGGGTCACGCCACCATGTGTACCGCCCGGCCGGCCCCACGACCGCCGTCGCCACGCCAGGGGTCACCCGGACGAGCGGCGGACCCCCCGGATCAGGCGTGCGCGCTCCGGGCCCGCAGCCGCCGCAGGTACCAGGCGTTGGCGAGCACCTGGCTGGTGAGCACGTACACGACAGAGCCGACGACCACACCGGCCGCGCCCAGCGTCGGAGCCGCGAACCAGGAGATGGCCACGTTGACCGGGAGGAAGACCACGGAGGTGACCGCCTGGAACCGGAGCCCGGCCGGGTCGCTGAGGAACATGCCGGCCGGGAACTTGAGGCCCTGCAGTGTCATCAGCACGACGAACGCGGCCACCAGACCGCCGCCGACGGTGATCTGCCCACCGGTGGCCACCTCGGACAGCAGGGGCATCGCGACCGCCATCACGAGGCCGGCCGCCAACGCCGCCGCACCGAAGGCCAGGCCCATGCCCCACGGCGAGCTGTCGTCACCTCGGGCTCGCCGCCGCTGGTAGACCGGCCACAGGGTGATCCCGGCCGCGCTGACGACCGCCCAGATGGGGGTGAAGACCTGGGCCGCCAGGTTGTACTCGGCGAGCACGTCGGTGGTGCTGCGGTGGCTCAGCACCAACCGGTCGCTCTGCATGGCCAGGGGCGTGGCGACCATCAGCACCAGCATCGGTCCGGCCACGTCGAAGACACGCGCCCCGCGGACCGTCCGCAGCCGGAACGCCTCGCGCACCGCCTCGCCGACCACCGGCCGGATCAGGCGCGCGGCGTAGACGGTGCAGGCCAGGGCCAGCACCGCCGACGCGATGTAGGCGAGCACCGCGACGTAGGGCCCCGCGGGGAGACCCGACCACACGAGCAGGAGCAGGCCGGCCAGGACGAGCGGGGTCTGCAGGCCGGCGATGAGCACCGCGACGTGGTTGCGTCCCAGCCCGGTGAGCAGCCGTTGCCCGAAACCGATCGGCAGGGTCACCGCGATGAGGACCAGGCAGATGGTGGCCGCCATGGGGCCGGAGCCCTCCAGCAGGCCCGTGCCCATCAGGGCGGGCCAGCCACCCGCCGCCAGGACGACCAGCACGAGGCCCGTCATCACCGCGGCGGAGAGCACGAGGACGCGGATCGTGCTGACGAACACCGCGCGGACGTGCGGGTCCCCAGCCGGGTCCTCGCTCGTGGAGACCGCCCGGACGACGGCGGCGGAGAGCCCCAGGTCGGCGAAGGGCAGCAACGCGGCGATGCCCACCAGCAGGCCGTACTGGGCGAAGGCCGCGGTGCCGTAGGACTCGATGACGATCCTGGTGACGACGATGCCCAGCAGCGCCGACACCGGCAGCACGAGCAGTCGGGCGCCGCCGCTGACCAGCATGGCCCGACGGACCTGACGGCTGTCGTCCGCGCCCTGCGGCGGGGACGGCGCGGCCTCGACCGTCACCGCCGGGCTGCCGCCGCTGCTGGGGTCAGTTCGTGAGGGCTCGGGCGACACGACCCACCGGCTCCTGCGCGTCGATGGCGCTGAGGGCCTTGCGGAGGAGGGTGCTCGAGGTGTGCATCGTGTACGGGAAGTAGTGCACCCGGACCCCGACCGCGTCGAAGTCGCGCTCGAGCTGCTCGCCCTTGGGCGTGCCCCGCCAGTCGTCGCCCTTGAACAGGACGTCGAAGCGCAGTTCCTGCCACGTGTCGACCTTGTCGGGGACGACCTCGGCGTGCACCGCGTCGACGCAGCTCAGAGCCCCGACGATCTCCATGCGCTCGGCCAGCGGGATCACCGGAGCACGCCCCTTGGCGCGGAGGAGCATCTCGTCGCTGACCACGCCGGCGATCAGGTGGTCGCAGTGGTCGGCAGCGTGCCGGAGCACGTTCAGGTGTCCGATGTGGAACAGGTCGTAGGCACCCGGGGCATAGCCGATGACGGTCACGTCAGTCCTCTGGTCGAAGTCGGCACCACGATAACGGGCTCGCGGTGACGGAGAGTGTCCCCGAGTAGGGAGAACACCCGGAAGGGTGAGTCATCCACTCACTGTGGGTCACAAATGCAGCAGCGAGCCCTCGCCGGCCGTCCTCGGCGACGGGAGGCCGGCGCCCAGCACCCGCCTGCCGATCTCCTCGCTCGCCGACACCACCTCGGCGATGACCGTCCGGTACGGCCCCGCGTCCAGTCGGTAGGGGTCGGCGATCTCGTCCGGGCGTGCCGCGTCGACCGCCGCGCGGGCTCCGCGCAGCCTCGGGGCACGGGCCACCAGGACGCCGAGACGGTCGACCGGGTCGGTGGGCAGTGCCCCGTCGGCGTCGACGAGGGCGGCGAGGTCGGCGAACTCGGTCAGGGTGAAGGTCCGCCGCACCGCTGCCGGCGCGAGCGTCACGGCTGCGGTGCGGTGCTGCCGCGTCATGGTCAGCACCAGCCGCGCAGAGGTCATGAGGGCGGGGGTCAGCTGCTGGGCGCGGAAGTCCGTCAGCAACCCCGGCAGCAGGGTCTGCGTCCTCTCGTCCGCGGGCGTGCCCGCGCGGGCGGCGAGTCCGGCGCTGGCGATCCGCAGCCCCGTGCCCTCCAGCCGGGCCGCCAGCACCGCCTCGGCGGCGGGTGAGCGGCACACGTTGGCCGTGCAGAGCACCAGGACGTCCAGCCCCCCGGGCCCGTCGTCCGGCAGCCGGCTCATCGGCCCGTCCCCCGGCGGCCGGTGCCCCGGCTGGTCCGCGGACGGGAAGCCCCGTAGCGGCGGTCGAGGCCGGTGCGCCGCTCCACCTCGGTGGGTGGGGCCGGGTCGCCGACGCGGGACGTGGACACCCCGGGCACCAGGGTCAGCGGGAGCAGCTGGCCGTTGGTGGTGCCGCGGTGGTCCTCCGACCGCAGGACCGGCAGGGACGCCGCCTCGGGCTCCGGGGTCGGCTCGAGGGTCGGGTCCGGCTCGGGAGCCGGCTCAGGGGTCCGCTCGGCGGTCGGCTCCGTGGCCGCGGGGGTGCTTCCCTCCGCGGTACCGGTGTCCGCGGGGCGCACGGCGTCGGGCTCGGGGACGGACTGACCCCCGGGGCCCGGGCCGGCCAGGGTGGTCCTCGCCTCCGGCGCGACGGCGGACTGGTAGGAGTAGGCGTCGGTGTCGCGGTGGACCCGGTTGAGCGCCACCCCCAGCGTGCGGGCCCCCACCTGCTCGAGCGACGTCAGCGCCTCGTGCAGCTGGGGACGACGGAGCTTCACGGCGCTCGCCACCACCAGCACCCCGTCCACGAGCTTGCTCAGGATCGCGGCGTCGGCGACGGGGAGCACGGGCGGGCTGTCGAGGACGACGTAGGAGTAGCGGCGGCGGGCCTGCTCGAGCAGCTGGCGCATGGCCGGCGCCGCCAGCAGCTCACCGGGGTTGGGCGGTACCGCCCCGGAGGGGAGGACGTGCAGGCCGGACCGGCCCCAGTCCTGGACGACGTCGTCCAGCCCGACCCGTCCCACCAGGACGGTGCTCAGACCCACGCCGCCCTCGATCCCCAGGACCGTCGACTGGGACGGCCGCCGGAGGTCGGCGTCGATCAGCAGGACGTCGCCCTCGGTCTCGGCCAGCGCGGCGGCCAGGTTGGCGGCGACGGTCGACTTCCCCTCCCCGGGCAGCGCCGAGGTGACGAGGACGACCTGCATCCCCCGCCGCTGGCCGTCGTCGCTGGGGATGTCGAGGAACTGCAGGTTGGTGCGCAGCTGGCGGAAGAACTCGCTGCGGGGCTCGTGCGGCGCGGACTCCACGACCACACGGGGGCCACCGGACTCGCCCTCGGCCAGCGTGCCGACGACCGGGAGGGGGGTCACCGAGGCGACCACCTCGGCATCGCGCACCCGGTTGTCCAGCACGTCACGGGCGAAGGCGGCGCCCAGCCCCAGGAGCAGGCCGGCGACCAGACCCACCAGGAGGTCCACCCGGAGGTCGGGCGACACCGGGTCGACCTCGAGCGCGGCCGGTGCCACGACCTCGGCCTGGACGGTCGTGTCCCCGTCCGCGTTGCGGGGGGCCAGCCGCTCGACGGCGTCCCCCAGCGCCCGGGCGACGGCGTCGGTGGTCTCCCGGGCCTCGGCAGCGGTCGGCGCCAGGACGGCGACGTCGACCAGCACCGTGTCCACCGGGGCGTCCGCGGTGACCTGCTCGGCCAGCTCGGCGGGCGTCACGCCGAGTCCGAGGTCGTCGATCACCGGCTGCAGGACCACGGGGGTGGTGGCGAGCGCGGCGAAGGAGGCGACCTGTCCCTGGGCGTACGTCGAGCCCTGGACCAGGTCGCTGGCCGTCGAGCCGCTCTGCAGGGAGAAGTA
Organism: Klenkia sp. AC732; assembly: GCF_979256525.1. Taxonomy (NCBI): domain Bacteria; kingdom Bacillati; phylum Actinomycetota; class Actinomycetes; order Geodermatophilales; family Geodermatophilaceae; genus Klenkia; species Klenkia sp. AC732. Next base: position 10,023 of record NZ_CEEDOS010000044.1, read on the forward strand.
GACGCTGGCGCTGGAGCGGTAGGTGGGCGGTGTCAGCAGCGAGGCGACGACGGACAGGCCGATCGCCACCAGCGCGGGCAGGACGAACCACCACACCCGCCGCCGGAGGACGCGTCCCGCTGCCCTGACACTCACCGTCGAGCCTCCTCCGTCGCCTCACCCAGGGCATCCGTGCCGATGGGAGTCGAGGACAGCGTGTCGCACCGGGGCCCCGAGTGGCGCGCTCAGGCCCCGGTCGTGCCCCGTTCGGGGGATGCACCACCCGAACGGCGACCACCGTCCGTCCCCGGAGGGGAAGCTGTCACCATGACGGTACCGGGACCGGGGGGAGGGCCCAGGATGAGCACGGGCCGCTACGTCCTCCTGCTGTGCCAGCGCCTCCCGCTGATCGCCGCCGTCACGGTGCTCGTCGCGCTCGCCACCCTCGGGCTGACCTCCGGTCGGGCACCGGTGTACACCTCGAGCGTCACCTACCTGGTCGGGCCGGCCGACGTCCCGCCGGACTCCTCCCTGGGCGAGGTCGGTCAGCTCGCCCGGTCCACCCTGCCCTCGATCGTCCGGCTCGCGACGTCGCCGATGGTGGTCGCCGAGGCCGAGGACCGTCTCGGGCTCCCGGCCGGCGCCCTCTCCGACCTGGTCACGGCCGTGGTCCCCGACCGGGACCTCTCGCTCCTGGTGGTGTCCGCATCGGGACCGTCACCGGACGCCGCCGCCGAGCGGGCGGGAGCCGTCTCCCAGGCCGTCCAGGACGCCGTGCGGGACGTCACCGGGGACAGCGGGGCCACGCTGTCCGTCGTCGAGCCGGCCCGCGAGCCACGCTTCCCCTCCTCCACCGGCGCGCGACGCACGGCGCTGGAGACCGGGCTGCTGGCCGGCGCGGCCACGGCCGTGCTGCTCGGCCTGGTGGAGGCAGCGCGCCCGCGGGTGCGGTCGCGTCAGGACCTGCTCCGTCACGGGCTCCCGGTCGTGCGGCACGGGGGTGGCCGGGCCACCGGGCCGACCGACCTCGCCGAGCGGCTGAGCTGGTACCTCGAACCGGCCGACGCACGGCGCGTCGCGGAGGAGACGGCCACCCGGCCCCGTCGCGGACGGTCGCCCCAGCGGGTCACCACCGCCGCCGGGGACGTGCTCGTCGTCCGGACCGGCCACACCGTCGCCGCCGACGTGCACCGAGGAGCGCCACCGGTCGTCGTCGTGCTCCGCACCGGACGGCTGTCCCGGCTGGTCGACCACTGGGCCGATCGCGTCCGGCACGTCATGGGTGACGGCACCGGCGACCGCCGACGACCGACGGCCGCCGCCGTGGTCCCGGGACTGGCCCTCGCCGTCGCCGGACTGGACCCCAGGCTGCCGGGCAACCTGCACGCGGCCGCGCTGATCGCCCTGGCCACGGCGCCCGTCTGGGTGGGGCACCTCCCCCGCTACCGCGGCGCCCGCGCCGTGCTCGCGCTCGGCGGACTCGCGCTGCTGAGCGGCGCGGCGCTGTCGATGGCCTCCGCCGCCGACCACGAGGTGTCCACGTCCCAGCTCACGGCGCAGACCATGTTCGTCCTGGGGGGTCTGGGCACCGTCGCGCTGGTCTGCTGGGCCCGCGACGTGATGCCGTCCTGGGCGATCCCGCTGGTCTTCGGGCTCGGCATGCTCGCCGGCGCGGCCCCGGAGTGGGGCGCGTCGGTCAACCCGGTGAAGTTCCTCCTGGTCTTCCCGCTGTCCGTCGTGGTCCTGGCCCTGTGCGACGTCCGGGGGAACCGCTGGACCGCCGTGGGCGCCTGTGTGGCCCTGGGCGCCCTGTGCGCCGTCAACGACGGGCGGAGCTCGATGGCGTTCCTGCTGGCCACGGCGGCGGTCGTGATGTGGCAGCAGCACCGCTCGGGACGTCGTCCGCTGGACCGGACCGGGACCGCGGTCGCCATCGGAGCTGCCGGGGCGGCCGGGTACTTCCTGCTGACGGAACTGCTGGTGTCCGGCGCCCTCGGCGAGACCGTGGCCGAACGCTCCCGCCAGCAGGTCGACCAGAGCGGGTCCCTGCTGCTGGGCGGCCGCCCCGAGCTGACCGGCACCCTGCAGCTGATGGCCGACCGGCCGGCGGGCTTCGGCCTCGGCGTCGTCCCCAGCGGGGGCGACGTGTCCTCCATCAAGCAGGGCTTCGCGGCCCTGCGCATCCCCACCGCGGACGGCTACATCGAGCACTACCTCACCAACGGCGGTTTCGAGCTGCACTCGGTCGTCGCCGACCTGTGGGTCTGGCTGGGCGTCCCGGGCCTGCTGCTCGGGGTCCTCATGGGGGTCCTGGTCGTCCGCGGGCTCGTCGACGGGCTCGCCACCGCACGGATGCCGTCCGTCGTGGTGCTGCTCGCCCTCTACGGGCTGTGGTTCCTGGCCTTCGGCCCGGTGCCCAGCAACATGCAGGAGGTCGCCCTCGCCGTCGGGCTGTGCCTGCTGCCCGCCCGCTCCCGGGCGACGGACCCGGACGACCGCCCGTCCGTGCCGGGCGTGGCTCAGGCGGGGCGCACGCCGTCCTCCAGCACGAGCTCGGCGACCCTCCGCCGGTAGACGTCCGGAGAGTGGCGTCCCGCCGCCCGCACCGCGTCCCGACCGGCGGCCTCCCTGACCTGCGGCCAGTCCCCCACCAGGCCCTCCACCGCCGCCGTCCACGCCTCGACGTCCCCGGGCGGGACGAAGCGGGCGCTCTCGTACCCGGCCGCCGCCTCCCGGAGCCCGCTCGTGTCGCTCACCACGAGGGGCCGGGCGGCGAGCAGGGCCTCCACCGCGGTGTTGCCGAACGGCTCGTCCAGCTGTGAGGGCACGAGGACCACGTCGGCCGCGGCCAGCCCGGGCCAGACGTCGGGTCGGAAACCGGCGAACCACACCCGGTCGGCGAGACCCAGCTCGGCGATCTGCTCGCGCAGCTCCTGCTCGTACCACTCGTAGCCCGGGAAGACCGAGCCCCACAGCTCCAGCCTCGCGTCGTGCCCCCGACCGACCAGGGCCCCCAGGACGGCGACCGCCACGTGCGGGCCCTTGCGGGGGCTGAGCCGGCCGACGAAGACGAGCACCGGCCCGTCCGACAGCCCCTCCCGTGGGGGGACGCCCTCCGCGGGGCCGGGGACGGCGTTCGGGACCAGGACCACCCGGCCGGCCAGGCCCGGAGCGGCCTCCAGCAGCACCGACCGGCTGAACTCGCTGTTGATCAGCACCCGGTGGGCGAGGCGCACCGGCGCCGCCAGCGCCTGCTGCTGCCACCGCGGGGCGGCGCTCTCCGCCTCGTGCACGTGGGTGGTGACCCGCCGTCCCAGCAGCCGGGCCACGACGGGCCACGTCGGGACCGTCACCGTGTTCACGTAGACCCCGTCCCGCCCGGACCGCCACACCGTCCGGGCAGCCCCCGGCAGCGAGACCAGGGCCGACCAGACCAGCCGAGCGAGGCCGGCCGGCCGCAGCGCGTCCTTGCGCAGGACGGGCATCGACCGCACCGTCACCGCGATGTCCCGGCCCCGGAGCTCCCGGGCCAGCGGCCCGTCCTCGGGCAGGGCCACCAGGACGTCGGCCCGCGCGGCCAGCCCCACGGCGGACTCGAGCAGCACCCGGTCGGAGCCGTACAGCTCACTGGAGGGGTGGACCACCAGGACCCGGGGCCGTCCCCTCCGGGACGACCCCTCCCCGCCGGGGACCGTCCCGGACCCTGACGTCTGCCGCTGATCCCGCACGGTGGGGCTCCTCCTCCCCCGACGCACGTCGTCGGGGGGCCCAGTGTGGTCGACGCGGGCCCCCGGGAACGCGGAGACCCACCTCGCCGCGGTGCGGCGAGGTGGGTCTGCGTCCACGGGGTCAGGCCCGGGGTGTCAGCCCTGCGGCGTCCGCCCTGCGGCACCCACCCACAGGTCGTCCACCCGGACCGTCGACTCGGCGGTCGCCGTGCCCGAGACGTAGGACTGCACCATGATCGCCCCGGCGCGCTGCAGCGCGGCGGTGCTGTCCGACGCCTGCACGCTCCAGGCGGTCGGCTCGGCAGCGCCGGCCACCCAGGCCTTGGCCCGCAGGGTGGTCGTGCCGGTCCCGCTCGTCTCGAAGCGCACCGTGATCGCCCCGGCCGAGCTGACGGACGTCGGCAGGGTCACCGTGCCCAGCGTCGTCTCCGCGTTGGAGACGGTGCGGGACAGGATGAGCTGCACCGTGCCGTCGGCCCGGTACCAGACCTTCACCCGGTAGTCGCTGTTGCCCTGACGCTGGGTGGCGAGGCTGACGTAGTTCCCGCCGCCCGTCAGGTTCGTGGGCCGGGCGAGGGTCACCTGCAGCGCCACGTCCGTGGACGCCACCGAGGACAGCGTGGCCAGCGAGGAACGACCCGCCGTGTTGGCGAGCACGCCGGCGCCGTTGCTGACGCTGGTCGTCCCGGACGTCGTCCAGGCACCACCGACGTCCGCCCGGCCCCAACCGCTGGTGACGGTCCGGCCGAAGGCGTCGGACGCCAGGGCCGGTGCGGCGACGACCACCTGGGCCGACGTCGACGCCGAGCCCCCGCGGTCGTCGGTCACCGTGAGGGTCACCGTGTAGGTGCCCGGCGCGGCGTACGTGGTGGAGGCCTGCGCGGTGGACGCCGTGACCCCGTTGCCGAAGTCCCAGGCCCAGCCGACGACCCGGCCGTCGGTGTCCCGCGAACCGGCACCGTCGACGGTGACCGTGCGTGCCGCCACCGAGGAGGTGAAGGCCGCTGTCGGCGCGACGTTGGGGGGCAGGGTGGTCGTGACCGAGGTCGTCGACGTCGCCGTGGCGCCCCGGTCGTCGGTCACGGTCAGGGTGACCACGAAGGTGCCCGCCGTGGCGTACGCGTGGCTGACCGTGGAGCCGGAACCGCGGGTCCCGTCACCGAAGTCCCAGGCCCAGGTGCTGATGGTCCCGTCGCTGTCGGTGGAGGTGCGGCCGTCGAGCGCCGCGGTCAGGTCCGTGACGGAGGCCGTCAACGCGGCGGTGGGCACCGCGTTGGGCGGCGGGGTCACCGTGACGGTCACGGACTGGGTGGTCGTGACGGTCGCGCCGCGGTCGTCGGTGACCGTCAGCCGGACGGCGAACGTCCCGGCCGCCGCGTAGGTGTGCGTGGCCTGGGCGCCGGTGGCGGTGCCGCCGTCCCCGAAGTCCCACGCCCACGAGCGGACCTGCCCGTCGCTGTCGGTCGAGGTGCGCCCGTCCACGCCCACCACCAGGTCGGTGGCGGAGGTGGTGAAGGCCGCGACCGGCGGCTGGTTCGGCGCCGTCACCGTGACCTCGCGGGTCACCGTGGTGGAGTCGCCGTCGTCGTCGGTGACGGTCAGCGTGACGGTCCGGGGACCGGCCGAGCCGTAGACGTGCGTCGCCGTGCGCCCGGTGGCGGTGGACCCGTCCCCGAACTGCCAGGCGTAGCCGGTGACCGTCCCGTCGGCGTCGCTGCTGGCGGCAGCGTCCACCGAGACACGCAGGTCGTCGACGACCGAGGTGAAGGCGGCGGTCGGCGCCTGGTTGGGCGGCGGAGCCGTGACCGTGACCGTCATCGTCGTGCGGCCGGTCTGGCCGGCCGAGTCCGTGACGGTGAGCGTGACGTCGTGGGTGCCGGTCGCGGCGTAGGTGTGCGAGACCGTCGAGCCGGTGCCGGTCGAGCCGTCCCCGAAGTCCCACGCCCAGGTGCGGACCGCACCCTCGGCGTCGGCCGACGTCTGGCCGTCGAAGGCGACCGTCAGGCCGGTGGCCGTCGAGGTGAAGGCCGCGGTGGGAGCGGTGTCCAGGGGGCCGGTGGCCGCCGTGTAGTGGCCGGTGACCTCCTGGGCGTCCAGGGCGCGGTCGAAGACCGCCACCTCGTCGATCGTGGCCGCCGCGTAGCCCGCGCCGGACCACGGCGTGTCGCCACCGACCCGCCAGTACCCGTCGTAGTCCTGGGCACCGGCCTTCGGGTTGGCGCCCATCTGCTGGCCGTCGACGTAGAGGCGCATGCCGTCGGCCCCGAGGGTCGACACGACGTGGTGCCAGCGCCCGTCGTTGTAGGGCAGGGCGGTCTGCACCAGGTTGGAGACCCCGGTGAACGTCCCGAAGGTGAGACGCCCGTCGGGCTCCAGGTAGACGTGCCGGTCGTAGTTGTTGCTGTAACCGGTCTGCCGGTCGCCGAAGCCGATGAGCTTCCCACCCGCAGTCGTCGTGGTGTTGAACCAGAACTCCTGCGAGAACGTGCCGGGGTTGCTGACCCGACGGCTGGCGTACAGGCCGTCGTCCACGCCGTCGAAGCCCACGGCGCGGTTGTCGGCCACGCCGGCCAGCTGCGGGCCGGCGACCCCCGTCGACGGCGAACCGGTGTAGACGCCGGCACCGCCCGTCGGGGCCGCCGAGGCGGCGGTCGACCCGCTGGTGTCACCCATCCGCCAGTACGCGGAGGGGTTGGAGTCGTAGACGGCCGCGCCGTAGGCATCGGCCGGCCGGGTCGGCAGCGTCCCGCCGGCGGCGGTGTAGTGCGCCGCCACCTGGGCCTGGGTCAGCTGGGTCGGGTAGACCGCGGCCTCGTCCAGACGTCCGGTGAGGGAGCTCGTCCGCGCGCCGCCCCACATGCTGTCGGCACCCACCCGCCAGTACCCGTCGTAGGGCTGGACGGACGTGTTCGGGTTGGTCCCCATGCTGATGCCGTCGACGTACATGGTCATGCCGGCCGGGCCCATGGTGGCCACGACGTGGTGCCAGGCACCGTCGTTGTAGGCCACGGGGGACTCGATGACCTGCTCCTGACCGGTCCAGACCCCGAAGCGGAGCCGGCCGTCGGCGAACATGTAGACCATGCGGTCGTAGGAGCTGCTGTAGCCCTCGGCGTTGCTGCCGAAGCCGATGAGCCGGCCGCCGTCGGTGGACGTCGTGTTGAACCACGTCTCGACGGAGAAGGTCGTCGGGTTGCTCACGCGCTGGGAGCCGCTGACGAACCCGCCGCTGCCGTCCAGCGCCACGCCACGGGGGTCGACCACGCCGGGCATCGGGGCACCCGGCGCCTGGCGGGCGACCGAACCCTGCACGGAGCCGGTGTAGCCACCGTCGGCGCTGTTGGCCACCGTGTTCGAGCCGGCAGCGTCCTGGAAGCGCCAGGCGAAGGAGGGTGCGTCCGCGTACACCGCGGCGCCGTAGGCGTCGGTCGGCCGAGCGGGGGTGTCGACGACGCGGCCGGTGGCCGTGTAGTGCGCACGGATCCGCTCGACGCTCAGCGCGGTCGGGTAGACCGCGGCCTGCGAGAGCTGACCGGTGAACTCCTCGGTGGACCGGTCACCGGCCCACCCGCCCAGGCTGCCGCCGCCGAACTGCCACCAGCCGGCGTAGGGCTGGCCCGCGGTGACCGAGGGGTTGGTGCCGACGCGGAGGCCGTCCACGAAGAGCGTCTGTCCGGCCGGGCTCAGCTGGGCCACGACGTGGTGCCAGGTGCCGTCGTTGAGGCCGGCACGGGAGGTGATGGTCTCGGTCGCCCCGGTGTAGACGCCGAAGGTGAGCCGGCCGCCCTTGTCCAGGAAGAGCATGCGGTCGTAGCCGGAGTTGTTCCCGACAGGGCTGTTGCCGTAGCCGGCGACCCGGCCGCCCGTCGTCGAGGTGGTGGAGAACCACAGCTCGAGGCTGAACGTGTCCGGAGCGGCGACCGCGACGTCGGTCGCGGAGACCGTGCCCCGACCGGCCTTGGTGCCGTCGGCGCGCAGCGAGGTGCCGGTGCCCAGCGGCGACCCGTCGGCCGGGGTCATCCCGGAGCCCACGGTGACGTCGGCCAGACCGACCTGGTCCGGGCTGGCGGTGCCCGTCAGACCGGCCAGCGGCCAGGAGGCCGTGGGGCTGTCGGCCAGCACGGTGGCGGCGTAGGGGGTGAGGACCGCGTCCGAGGCGACGGCGCTGGCCGTCGACCAGGTGGCGATGTTGCCGTCGTCGTCCACGGCGGTGACGCGGTAGGAGTACCGGGTCCCGGGGGTCACGTTGCGGTCGATGAAGCCGAGGGCGGGACGCTTCCACCAGGCGGACTCGACGGTGGTCTCGTACACCGGGACCGTGGGACGGTCGCCCCGGGTCACGCGGTAGGTGAGCAGACCGTCGTCGGGGTCGAACGTGGACTTCCACTGGACCCGGACGGCGCCGCGGGTGACGGAGGTGACGGTCGGGGTCAGCGCCTCGTTGACGTTCGGGCCGATCTTGCGCGGTGCGACCGCGGGGACGGCGAAGCGCACCAGACCCTGCTGGGGCACGTTGGACACGCGGGGGAACTCACCGCCGTAGAGGACGTAGTCGCCGCTGGCGGCCACGCTCCACCCGGCCTGGTAGGCGCCGGAGACGGTCCCGACCGAGAAGACGGGGCGCCAGTTGAGGACCTGGGGGGACGGCTGCCCGTTGAAGTCCCAGCCGACGTTGGTGCCCGTGGCGGTGGTCGTCGTCGCGAGGGAGTACTGGTGGAAGCGCGGCTCCTGCTCGGGGAAGTCGCCGATGGCCTCGCACACGTGGGGGTGGCCCGCGCTGTAGAGCACGCCGTTGTGCGGGGCGGCGCTGTAGGTGTCGCCGTGGCAGCCGTTCATCCAGACCACGCGGCCGCCGTCGACGGTGGCCGCGAAGGAGGCCTCCAGGTTGCCGGGGCCGTAGTAGTCGTAGGCGGTCCCGAAGACGGACGTGCCGTCGGTGGACAGGCTGTAGACCGCCGAGTTGGCGCCCTCGTTGGTGATCGTCTGGCCCATGGCGAAGGGCAGGCTCGCACCCGTCGTGCCGTCGACCGCGGCGACGCCGCGGGAGACGTTGCCGTTCATGGAGTAGAAGTGACCGCCGAGGACGACCTGGCTGCCGCCTCCGGTCAGGACCATGGCGCGGACCGCGTTGCTGGTCCGGCCACCGGAGTCCGGGGCACCCACGCCGGGCACGGGGGCCCAGGGCAGCAGGGCGCCGGTGGTCGTCACCGCGGCGAGCCGCGTGCGGCTGGTGTTGCCGACCGCGGTCAGGTTGCCGCCGATGAACACCTTGTCGTTCGTCGCCGCGATCGCCTGCACCTGGCCGGTGACGACGGGGGCGAAGGTGCTGACCAGCGCGCCGGTGGCGGTGTCGAAGGCCGCGATGCGGCTGCGGGCGACACCCCCGACGTTCCGGAAGTCACCGCCGACGTAGACCCGGCGGCCGTCCGGGCTGACGCTGAGCGTCAGCCCCTGGCCGTCGAGGTTGGGGTTGAAGGAGTTGACCAGCACCCCGGTGCGGATGTCGTACGCCAGCATGTTGTTGCGCGACACCTCCTGGGTGCCCGGCGCCGCGCCGGCCGGACGGGCGGTGGTGAACCGGCCCGCCACGTAGACCGTGTTGCCGGCGACCGCCTGCGCGTACACGATGCCGTTGATCTGCACCGTGGGCAGCGGGTCGGCCGTGACCGTGGAGGGCCGCGGGGCGGCCGCGACGACGGGGTCGGCGGCCTGCGCCGTGCCCACGAGGGCGGTGCCGAGGACGCCGGCGGACAACAGCAGCGCCAGCGCTCCGGCGAGCAGCGCGCGTACCGGCGCCAGGGGTCGAGCAGTCATGAGGGCCTTCTCGTTCTGCACAGGTCGGCTCGCTCTGCAGCGCCGACGTTCGGTGAGTACTGTCCGTGACTGCCGATGGGATGACCAGAGTGGTGCGGGTCATCTATCGGGTGAATCCGTGCTGGTCACCGCGCCTCGGACGAGCCGTTCCCGAGCGACTACTCAGCGTGACCGCTTTCGTGCTCGTCAGCTGGCGTCGCCACGGAAGACGAGGTACGGAGCGCCTGCCTGGTAGCCGACCTGGACCGTGACGTCGGTGCGGTCGTCCTCCGCGACGGTGAAGACGTAGACGCCCGTCGCCTGCTCCCCGGGGGCCAGGACACCCTGGAAGGGGAACTCGCTCGGGTCGTTGAGCGGGGAGGCGGGGACGAGGTCCTCACCGGTGTAGAGCTCGACCGCCACCGCACCGGTGGAGACGTCGGACCCGGTGTCGTTGGTCAGCTCGACGGTCACCCTGAGCGCGGGGCCGTCGATGGCGCCCACGCCGTCGCCGTCGCCCTGGATGGCCTCCACCGACACGAGGCGCCCACGGACGCCGTCCCCCACCTCGGCCTCGTCGTCGAGCCCGACGGGGGCCAGGCTCGACGGGCCGCTGGCCGCGTCCGAGGTCGGGCCGCTCGGCTCCGGGGTGGGCGGGTTCGTCGGCACGACGCTCGGCGTCACCGGCGCGCTGGTGCCGGCGGACGCCGACGACGACGCACCCGAGGCGGCCGGGGCGGACGAACCGTCGTCGTCGCCCGCGGTGGCGACCAGGACGCCCACCAGGACCAGCAGGGCGACGAGCCCCGCTCCGGCGAGCAGCACGACCCGACGACCGGGCCGGGGGCGGGGGGTGTCAGGGGAGCTCATGACGTCGTCCTCTCGGGGCGGCCGAGTGCCGCCATCTCCCGCCGCCACCGGGGCAGGGCGAGCAACACGTAGGCCGTGGTCCCGGCTGCGAGCAGCCCGTAGCCCACGAGGAACAGCGGGGTCGCCCCCAGCAGCGCGAAGACCAGGCAGAGCACGCCGTAGTCGGTGGGCACCACCAGGAGGGAGCGGACGACGCTGGCCCGCTCACCGTTGCGGGCGGCGCGGGTTCGGGCCCCGTGCTGGGCGCGCAGCGCCTCGTTGAGGAGGGTGAGCGAGAAGTGCACGACGGCCACCAGGGCGAAGCCCAGGGGGACCAGCAGCCAGCCCGCGGCCAGCTCGCCGGTCCGGTAGAGGCCGATCAGGACGCAGAGGTGGACCGCGACCACCTTCGCCGAGTCGACGGCGTGGTCGAGCCACTCCCCCGCCGGGGACCCGCCCCCGCGCAGCCGGGCGAGCTGCCCGTCGGCGGAGTCGAGTGCGTAGCCGAGCACGAGGAGGAGGGCCACCAGCAGGCCGGTGCCCCAGGTGTGCGGGGCGAGCGCCACCAGCGCCAGGCCGGCCGCGGTGCACACGGCACTCAGCCCGGTGACGCCGTCCGGCGTCAGCCCGCGGTGGAAGGCGACCGCGGCGAGCACGCGCCCCAGCGGGCGGTTCACGAAGCGGGAGTACGCCGGGGCCCCCTGGGCCCCCTTCTGCGCACTGGACAGCCTGCGGACGGTGTCGGACACCGACTCGCCCTGGGCGGGACGGGCGGGCGCGACCCGACCCGGCCCGCTCATCGCCGACCTCCGACGCCGGCCAGCGGCGCGTGTGCCGGTGCGGCGGGCGCGGTGACCGGCCGCAGGCGGCGACCGGGCGGACGCCGTCGGGGCAGCTGCCGGGCGGCGAGCCGGACGGCGAGGTCCTCGTAGGCGGCGGCGACGGCGTCCCAGTCGTAACCGGCCGCGCGCTCGCGCGCCTGCTCACCACGCCCCCGGGCCTGCTCGGGGTGCTGCTCCGCGTCCTCGACGAGGCCGCGGACGTCGGCGGCGTCCCGGAAGTACGTGCCGGCGTCGCCGAGCACCTCCCGGTTGAAGGAGATGTCGAAGGCGCCCACGGCCGCCCCGGCCCCGAGGGCGCGCAGGAGCGAGGGGTTGGTGCCGCCCACCGAGTGGCCGTGCAGGTACGTGGCGGCGTGCCGGTAGAGGACGTCGAGCAGGTCCTGGTCCCACACGCCGCCGAGGAAGCGCACACGCCCGTCGCCGGAGGCGTGCACCCGGGCGGTGTACTCGTCGGAGTAGGGCGCCTGCCCCACCACGACGAGCGGCTGCGAGGCAGTGCTGCGCACGTAGCCCTCCACGATCTCGGCCACGTGGTTCTCCGGCTCGAACCGGGCGACGACCAGGTGGTAGCCGCCCGGGCGGAGGCCGAGTCCGGCCAACCGGTCGTGCGGCGGGTCGATGACCGGTGCGCCGTAGGTGATCAGCTCGGTCGAGGCGCCGAACTCCTCGGTGTAGTAGTCGGCGATCCCGCGCGCGTCGGCGATGAGGGCGTCGGACCACCGGACGGCGAGGGCCTCGGCCGCGCGGTAGTAGCGCTTCCCGGGCCCGCTCCACTTGGTCCGCTTCCACTCGAGGCCGTCCACGTGGGTGGCGACCGGGATGCGCGCAGCCCGGAGGACGGGGAGGAGTGGCGCGTTCGCCGCGTTGAAGACGAAGGCGGCGTCGGTGCGGTGCGCGACCAGGTGCGCCACCGACACGGTCGTGTGCGAGAGGGTCTCCAGCGAGCGCTTGCGGGCCGCCGGCAGGTGCACCAGCTGCATGCCGAGGTGCGCGTCGGGTCGGGCCCCTCGGGCGCCGACGGGGTTGCGGCAGTACACGACCACCTCGTGACCGTGGTCGGCGAGCCGACGGCCCACCTCTTCCACGCAGGTCTCGAAGCCGCCGTAGGCGGCCGGGACGCCTCGGGTGCCCACCATGGCGATGCGCATGTCCCACCTCCTGGGTCGTCGGGCTCTGGTCACAGGTTTCGGCATCCAGGGCCGGAAACCGCCTGGTCGGAGGACGGGATCACCCGGTCGGGCTAGTAGGCACCCGAGGAACGCAGCACCGCCCGGCCGGTGCGCCACAGGATCGAGGCGTCCATGGCCAGCGACCAGTTCTCCACGTAGCGGAGGTCGAGCCGGACGGACTCCTCCCAGGACAGGTCGCTGCGACCGGAGATCTGCCAGAGACCGGTCAGGCCGGGCTTGACCAGCAGCCTGCGGGTGGTGGAGCCGTCGTAGCGGGCCACCTCGCCGGGCAGTGGCGGGCGCGGCCCGACGAGGGACATCGACCCCCCGAGCACGTTGAGCAGCTGGGGGAGCTCGTCCAGGGACAACCGGCGCAGCCACCGGCCACTGCGGGTGATCCGCGGGTCGGCCCGCATCTTGAACAGCACCCCGTCGGACTCGTTCACCCCCCGCAGCTCGGCCAACCGGTCCTCGGCGTCGACGACCATGCTGCGGAACTTGACCATCGAGAAGGACCGGCCGTCCTTGCCCACGCGCTCCTGGCGGAAGAGCACGGGGCCCGGCCCGTCCAGTCGGACGCACAGCGCCAGCAGGAGCAGCAGCGGGCTGAGGACGACGAGCGCCAGACCGGCCGCCCCCCGGTCGACGAGCGCCTTCACGACCCGGCGCCACCCCTCGAACCGGGGCTGCTCGACCGCCAGGAGGGGGAGGCCGTCGAAGGGGCGGATGTGCAGCCGCGGGCCCGCGACCTCGATGAGGCCCGGTGAGACCAGCAGCTCCAGCCCGGTCCCCTCGAGGTCCCACGACAGCTGACGCAGGTACTCGGCCGCGGTCTCGCTGGCACTCGTCACCGCGACGGTGTCGGCGCCGAGCTCCGCGGCGAGCGCCCGGACGTCGTCCAGACCGGCGACCGGCCTGCCGGTGACGGCGGCGACGCGCTCCCGGTCCGCCGCGGTCACGCAGGCCCCGACCACGAGGAGGCCGGACGAGCGGTCGGCGGCCAGCCTCTGGGCCAGTCCGAGGACGGCCGGACCACGGCCGACGAGCAGGACCCGCTTGGCACACCGCCCGCGGCGCCGGAGCGAGCGCAGGCGGGCCCGGGCGGCGTACCGGAGCACCAGCGAGGCCACCACGAGCGCCGGGAGGACGACGACCACCAGCCGGCGGGGGAGCTCGAGCTTGAAGGCGTAGGAGACGAAGCCGATCAGGGCGAGCGAGGCCAGTCCGGCGTGCAGCACGCGGGTGAGCTCCTCGCGGCCCAGTGCCGCCACCCGGACCGCGTAGCCGCCACCCAGGGAGATGGCCAGGGGCCACAGCAGGGCGAGGAGGAGGCCGAGCCGGGCCAGTGGGCCAGCCGTCCCGGGCCACGTCTCACCAAGCAGCAGCCCGCCGGTGAGTCCCAGCGCGACGTCGCCCGCGACGAGGGCGGCCAGGTAGCCGCGGGACCACGCTGCGGCGCCCGACCGGACGGGCGCAGCGGGGCGCTGCCCCACCCGCACCCTCGCGGCCGGGCGGGGTGCGGCGGGTTCCCGCGGGGCACCGGCGACGGGTGCGTCGGTGCGGGGCCCTCCGGGCCGCGGGGGTGCGAGCAACTGCGTCGAGTCACCGACGTCGACCAGTTGGAGCACGTGAACCCCTCTCACCCACCGTGATCGCCGGACGCCCGAGACCGGACGACTGCGAGTGCAACGCCCCTGCGTACGCCGCCAGGAGGACCGTCACGCATCGTGACGATCTGGTCAAGTCGTTCACCCCTCGGCCACCCGATGGTGTCTCGCCGGTAGGGGCGTCGTTCATCACACCCCCTGAGCGCCCTCACTCTGCGTCATCGAGCACCACTGTTCTGGCGATCGGGCTCCGCTGGACCGGTCGGGCCCGTCCCGGGTTGCCCACGTCCCCGGGCGGCACCGAGGAGCACAGCGCGGTGACTGACAGTCCCGACACGAGTAAGCGAGCCGCGTCGCGGCGCGCGCGGCGACCGATCGTCTTGTCACGGGCCCCACCCCGACCCACGATCCGGTGGTGTCCAGACGCGATCTCCTCGTGGTGGGCTCGGCGAGCCGGCCGTGCCAGCTCTGCGGCAGTGCCGACGTGGTCCTGACCCGGTCCGCCGACCGCCGGTCGGGCCTCGCCCACCTCAACCCCCGGTTCGACCCCAACGTGCGCGTCACCGAGTCCTGTCGGGACTGCGGCTCACGGGCCCTCGTCGCCGTGGGGCCCGAGGCCGAGGCACTGTCCCGGGCGGCGCGCCAGGGCCCGCCGTTCCCCACCCCGCGCCGGTCGGTGGAGGACCGCAGCCGCTGACCGCACCGGGCGGGACGCCCGCACCCCCGAACGGGTGATCCCGCCCGGGACCTGCGGCTGCGCGCTCTACCCTCGGCTGTCGGAGACGCGAGGGAGACCATGGACCAGGCACTCAGCGGCACCAGCAGTGACGAGTCCCGCGATGCCGAGGACGCGGCCGGCGGCGCCGACCCGGAGCCCCGTCCGCGCAGCCGGCGGGCCCGACGGCTGCTGACCCGTCTCGCCGTCGTCGCGGCCGTGGTCGCACTGGTGGCCGGCGGCGCGGCCTGGTTCCTGGTCGAGCGGTACGCCGGGGACCTGGCGCGCGTGCAGGACGTCTTCGACGCCCTGGACGACTCGGCTCGACCTGCTGCAGCCGCCCCGGCCACGGCCGCCGACGAGGACCCCGTGACGTTCCTGCTGGTCGGCTCGGACACCCGCGCCGAGGTGGTGGACGGGCAGCTCCCCGACGCACGTTCCGACGCCATCATGATCGCCCGGCTGTCCGGGGACCGCCAGCACGTCCAGGTCGTCTCCATCCCCCGCGACTCGTGGGTGGACGTGCCCGGCCACGGCAAGGACAAGATCAACGCCGCGTACGCCATCGGTGGCCCGACCCTGCTCATCCAGACCGTCGAGGAGCTCACCGGCGTCCGCATCGACCACTTCGCCGCGATCAGCTTCAACGGGCTCATCTCCATGACCGACCAGCTGGGCGGGGTGGACGTCACGGTCGCCGAGACCACGACGAACGGCCCGTACACCTTCACCGCCGGCACCAACCACCTCGACGGCGACATGGCCCGCTGGTACGTGGGCCAGCGCTACGACCTGCCCGGCGGGGACTTCGACCGCGTGCGGAGGCAGCAGAACTACCTGCGGTCGATGTTCGGCCAGCTCTTCGCCGACGGCACGTTCACCAGCCCGGCCCAGGTCGACCGGGTGCTGCTGGCCATCACCAGCTCCATCGCCGTCGACGACACGCTCGGCAACACGACACTGCTCGGACTCGCCGCCTCGGCCCGCGGCCTCACCCCGGAGGGCATGGACTTCTTCACCGCTCCCGTGCTGGGCACCGGACGCGAGGGGGCCGCGAGCGTGGTCTACCTGGACCCGGTCGGGGGCGCACGCATGTGGGGCTACCTGCAGACCGACTCGCTGGGCCAGAACGCCGACGAGTTCGCCGACCAGGCTCTGCCCGCCAACCCGAACTGACCCGGGAGCCCCCCGACCGGGTGGTCCCCCTCCCCCGGGGTCAAGCTCCGGCCCGCCGGCGCCGATGACCCAGGAGAGCCACGGGCGCCCCTCGGCGCCCCGGGCACGACGAGGGGGACGACTGACGGTGGGACGGCGCGACGGGTCGGGCCGACGTGACCCGGGACGCCCCCGCGGGGCGCGCCGGCGAGCCGGCTGGGTGGTGGCCGCGCTCGTCCTCACCCTGGCCTCGTCCGCGGTCGACCCGCCCACCCCGGTGCACGCGGACCGGTGCGGGACCCCGACCTGCGTGGCCGTCCCAGCCGTCCCGGCCGTCGCCGCCGACACCCCACCCCCGGCACCGTCGGCACCCTCGAACGCCTCCGGCGCGACACCCGGCGCGACCACGACCACGACCACGACGCCCTCCTCCGCCACGACCGGGACGCCGACCGCGGGCGGGGACCCGACGCGGGCCGACCCGTCCGCCGGCGGGGTGGCGTCCCCGACCGGCGTCCCCAGCGGCGTGCCCAGCGGGTCCGGGGCCGCACCGGCGACCGCGTCGGCCGTCGTCCCGGGCGCCGGACCTGCGGACGGGCTCCCGGTGGGCGGCGACACGGCCGGGGCGGTGGGCGTCGTCTCCCGGACCTACGCGCCCAGCGCCGTCACCCCGGCCAACCCCGAACGCGGGATGTACCACTACACGGAGACGCACTGGAGTGCCGACGGCTCGGCCTACACCCCCCTGGACCCGGCCCAGCTGTCGGGATGGCGGCTGCGCGAGTCGGTGACGCTCGTCTACCGGGTCGTCTACCTGGACGGGCTGCGCGACCGGGACACCGTCGACGGACGGTTCCTGGGGCAGCTCGCGGCGGACCTCGCCATCGCCCGGGGGGCCGGCGTCAAGGTCGTGCTCCGCTTCGCCTACACCTCGACCTCCTCCGCCGACGCACCCGTGGAGCGGGTGCTGGCCCACGTCGACCAGTTGGTCCCGGTCGTCAACCGGGCCTCCGACGTCGTGTTCGCCCTGCAGGCGGGGTTCGTGGGCCGCTGGGGCGAGTGGTACTACTCCGACCACTTCGCCACGCACCCCGACCGCCCGTGGGACCTGACGCCCGCGGACTGGGACGCCCGCCTGAGGCTCCTCACCCGGCTCGTCGACACCGTCGACGGGGGCATCGACCTGCAGGTGCGCTACCCCCAGATCGCCCGCCGCCTGGCGGCGGTCGACCCCCGGGCCGCGAGGCTGGGCGTCCACAACGACTGCTTCCTGGCCAGCGACACCGACATGGGCACCTTCGTCGACGCCGGCGACCACGCCTGGCTCGCCCAGCGGAGCACCACCGCCGCGACCGGCGGGGAGACCTGCGCGGTCAACGCACCGCGGTCCCTGTGGCCGACCGCCGCCCTCGAGCTCGCTGCCCACCACTACACGTACCTCAACGCGGACTTCGACCGGGACGTGCTCGGCTCGTGGGGACCCGACGGGCTGGCGACGGCGACCGCCCGCCTGGGCTACCGGATCCGGCTGACCGCCGCCTCCACCCTGACCAGCGCGGACGCGAGCGGCCACGCCCTGGTCACCCTGACCCTGGTCAACGACGGCTACGCGGCCCCCGTGAGCTCCCGCCCGGCGGTGCTGGTCCTGCGCTCACCCGGGCTGACGACGTCCGTGCAGCTCCCGCTGGACGTCACCACGCTGGCACCGGGGGTCAGCCGCACCGTGGTGGTCGACGTGGTCGCGCCGGCGACACCGGGGTCCTACGAGCTCGAACTGGCCCTCCCGGACCAGGCACCGACCCTGGCCGCGCGGCCGGAGTACGCCCTCAGGCTGGCCAACGAGGGCACGTGGGACGCGGTCCACGGCACCAACGACCTGCAGCTGGCCCTGCGGGTGACCGGCTGACCGGTCGGCCGCCATCTGACAGGGTGGTGGGATGACCAGGCACCGTGGGGCGTGGATCCGCTACCAGGACCCCCTCGACGACGACCAGATCGCCTTCGCCATCGAGCACTACGCAGTGGCGATCCTGCAGCCCTGGGAGGGCGCGGCAGCCGCGCGGCTGAAGGAGGCCCGACCCGACATGACGGTGCTGGCCTACCAGTGCCTGTCGTCGGTGCGCAGCAACGAGACCGGGCCGGTCTACACGTCCGGGGTGAGCCTCGAGGAGGCCGAGGAGGCCGGCGAGGAGTGGTTCGCCCACCGCGCCGACGGGGTCACCCGGATCGAGTGGGCCACCTACCCCCACCACTGGCAGATGGCCGTGTGGGACGAGGACTACCAGCAGCGGTGGTGCGACAACGTCCACGACTTCCTCGAGGACAGCGCCTGGGACGGCGTCATGGCCGACAACGACGTCTACGACGACTACTACGGCCTGCGGCCGCCGCTGGAGGGCGGACGCACCCTCGCCGACCTCCGCACCGCGCTCGACGGGCTCGTGGCCGCAGCCGGCCGCCGGGTCAACGGCATCGGCAAGCTGCTGGTCCCCAACATCGCGGAGTCCCGCCGCGAGCCCGGCCGGTGGGAGCGGCACGCGGCCTACGGCGGCGGCTTCGAGGAGGTGTTCCTGGCCTGGAGCCCGGAGGACCACCTGGACCCGCACACCGCACTGACCCAGATGCCCCAGCTCGACGGGCCGGGGATCACCATCGCCCGGATCGCGACCGACGGCACCGACACCCACCCGAACGTGCTGTACGGCCTCGCGGCGGTGTGGGTGTTCGGCGGCCCCCGGACCTCCTTCTCCGCCACCGACCACGACGGCTACAGCGGGACGCCCTTCGTGCCCCAGCTCGACTGGGATCTCGGTGACCCCGTGGGCCCCAGGACCCAGCGGGGCAACGGCTACGCCCAGGAGTTCACCGGCGGCTGGGCCGCGGTCAACCTCAACGAGAACAAGCGCCGCGCCATCGCCTTCGCCGTGCCCGAGGGCCTGCGCGACGTGGACGGCCGTCCGGTGACCGGGAAGACCACGGTGCCACCGCACCAGGGCGTGGTCCTCAGGCGCTGAGCGGGTGCAGCGCCCGCCACCCCTCCCAGGCCGAGCGCACCATCTCCGCGGGGTCGTGCTGCGCGCGCCACCCCAGCACCGCACGCGCACGGTCCGCCGACGCCACCACGCGGGCCGGGTCACCGGCGCGTCGCGGGACCACCTCGGCGGGCAGGTCGGCGGCCCGGGGCCCGGCGACGTCGGCGATCAGGGCGCACATCTCCCGCACGGAGACCCCGACACCCCGGCCGATGTTCAGCACGTCGTGCTGCACCGCGCCGGACTCCAGGGCGCGCACGGCCGCGACGTGCGCGGCCGCGACGTCGGCGACGTGCACGTAGTCCCGCACCCCGGTGCCGTCGACCGTCGGGTAGTCGTCCCCGTACACCTGCGGGCGCAGTCCGGCGTCCAGACGGGAGAAGACCTGGGTGACCAGGTTGGCCACGGCGGTGTCGGCGAGCGCCGGGACGGCGGCACCGGCGACGTTGAAGTACCGCAACGACAGGCTGGCCAGACCGGTCCGGGCCAGGTCCGCGAGGAGCCACTCCCCCACGAGCTTGCTCTCGCCGTAGGGGTTGACCGGCCGGCAGGGCGTCGACTCGGTGACCAGGTCGACGTCCGGGCTGCCGTAGACGGCGGCGCTCGAGGAGAAGACGACCCGGCCGACGCCCTCGTCGGTCGCCACGGACAGCAGTCGGCGCAGGCCCTCGACGTTCTCCTCGTAGTAGTAAAGCGGGCGCGCCATCGACTCACCGACGTGCTTCTTGCCGGCCAGGTGGACGACGCCGTCCACGCCGTGAGCTCGGAAGACCTCCCGGAGTGCCGCCACGTCGAGCAACGACACCCGCTCCACGGGGACGCCCGGGACCCGCGTGGCCACACCCGTCGACAGGTCGTCGACCACCACGACGTCCCAACCGGCGTCCACCATCTGGGTCACGACGTGTGACCCGATGTAACCGGCTCCGCCCGTCACCATCCACGACATGCGGGGCACTGTACGAGCCGCCAACGACAGCTCAGGTACCGGAAACACCGGTTCGTTAACCCAGATGACTCATTGTGATGTCCATTGCAGACGACTGCGTTCCTCGAAAGGCACTCACCTTGCGAGACGGCTCAGTCTTTCCACAGTGCGTAGCGGTGACGCCACGTGTCGTGAGCCCTCGATGTCCAGTGATCGGTTACTCACGGTGAGTAGTTGAACGCTGTTGCACACTCTGGTCTCACGCCTCGGGGGGAGGCGCCCGGACGAAGGAACAGCGTGCAGACCGCAGACTCCACTGCCCCAGCTCCCGACCTCGCCGTCCGTGCCGCCGGCCGGCGCGCCGGCGTGCACCCCACGGTGTGGACCGCGGTCGCCACCGTCTTCTTCCTCGTGGCCACCGTCCTGCTCGACGACGTCTCGGACGTCGCGTCGATCGGGCTCGGCGCGGCCGCCCTCGTCGTCGTCCTCGTCTCCGCCGTCCTCGGCCGTCTCCGCCGGCGCTCGTCCGGGGCCCCCCTGCGACGCTCCGCCCGGCTCACGACCGAGCTGCTGCTGCACCTGTCGCCGGTCATCCTGCTGACCACGGTCTTCCCCATCGCCAGCTCGCGCATCGCCGGGGAGTCGGTGGGCGGCGTCAGCCTCACCGCGATGTTGCTCGCCTCCTCCCTCACCGTGCCGTGGTTGAGCCAGGCCGTCTGCCTGCCCCTGTACCGGGGCATCGGCCCGCTCGTCGAGGCCGGCGACACGGTGGCCCTGCAGGCCAGGTTCATGGCCGTGTGGCCCCTGGTCCTCCTCCGCGCGGTCCCCGTGGTCGCGGTCTTCGCCCTGCCGGTCCAGATCGTCATGCAGTGGCCGCTGTCCGCCCTGGCCGTCTACTGCGCCCTGTGCGTCCTGCACCTGGCCTTCGCCCAGTCCCTGGTGCTGACCAACGTGGGCGGACGCCGCCGGATGTGGGCGGTGGCGTGGACCGCCTACGCCGTGGCCCTGCTCGTCGCCCCCGCGTGGTGGTTCCTGCCGCCCCTGGTCGGCCTGCTCACCCAGCTGGTGCCCCTCTGGCGGCAGCTCGGCGAGGCGCGGCGGCCCCACGTCCTGGACCGGCGGGACGTCGCCGCGGACCTGCTCCGCGGGCTGTTCGTCGGCGCCGTCCTGTGGGCGGACAAGCTGGTCTTCTTCCTGGCGGCCGACGGCGAGTTCGCCGTCCAGACGGTCTTCATCGCCCTGCTGCCCGCCGTGCTCGCGTACAACGTGTACTTCGTCGCCCTGGCGCCGTCCTTCGACCGCTCGGTCGCCACGCTGCGCGCCGCCATGGAGTCCGGCACGCTGGAGACGCTGCGGGCCTCGTCCTCGCTGCTGCGGGACAGCGTCGCCTCCTCCATCGCCCGGACCGGGCTCTTCGCCGCGCTGCTCGGGTTCGGCATCACCGCCCTCACCGGCGCGCTGGCGCCACAGGCGCTGCACCTCACGGCGGCCGTCGCCGTCGCGTCCTGGTTCTTCATGATGACCACGGTCACCTGCTACAAGATCGACTACATCGGCGCGACGCGACCCGGACAGGTCATCGGTGCCCTGCACCTGATCGCCGTGGTGCTCGTGTTCGCCCTGGTCCCGGCCAGCGCCGCCACCTACTGGGTGCTCGCCGGCATCGCCGCCGTGCTCTTCGCGGCCTCCCTGGTCCTGTGCCTGCGGCACTGGCGCGAGCCCGAGTACACGCTCTTCTGGCGACACGCGACCTCGTGGTGAACCCCGTCCGCCCGCACCCGTGAACCCCGTCGGGGCCTCCTGGTCCCGCCCACGCACCACCCCACCCCCTGCAGTGCCGCACCGGGGTTCCTACACGCCGAACCCGACCCAGACGCGAGCCCGACGAGTTGGGACGGACAGCCCTGACGGCCCCCCGGGGCCGAGGAAGCAGGAACACGTCCCGATGACGCAGCCCAGCACCGGACCGACGCCCGCGGCCGACCTCCCGGAGGTCGATGTCGCCATCGTCATGGAGTCGACCTACCCCTACCTCAAGGGCGGGGTCTCCGCGGTCGTCCACGACATCGTCGTCAACAGCCCGGAGACGACCTTCGGGATCATCCACATCACCTGGGACCGGGACAGCCCGCACGAGGACCTGTACGGCATGCCCTCGAACGTGGCCTGGGTGCACCCCGTCTACCTGTCGATGCAGGAGCACCGCGAGGACTTCGCGTCCCTCACCGCGCGGCACCTGAAGATGCGTGCCCCGGCGCGGCGGGCGGTCTCCGCCCGCCTCTTCGACGCGCTCGAGGACGTCCTGGTCGACAAGCCCGAGGCGCTGTGGCAGCTCTACGACGAGGGCATGAACCCGCGCACCCGGCGCTACCCGCTGTGGGCCCTGCTGGGGACCAAGGAGTTCATGGCCGAGCTCATGCGGCGGCTGCCCCAGCTCGGCCTGCCCCTGACGGACATGTTCTGGCTGCTGCGCGAGTTCTACTCCCTGGCCTGCGCCGTGCTGGGCGCCGAGATCCCCCGGGCCCGGGTCTACCACGCGCACACCACGGGCTACGCCTCGCTCCTCAGCGCAGCCGGCGCCCGCCAGAACGACGGGCGCTTCCTGCTCACCGAGCACAACCTGTACGTCCGCGACACCGTCAACACCCTGCTCGACCGGGACATGGCCAAGACCCTGAAGGCCAACGACTGGCGGGACTTCGACGTCACCCCCACGCAGCGGGCGTGGATGGCCTGGTGGATCGAGATGGCCCGCTTCTGCTACCCCTCCGCCGAGGCGATCACCTACCTCTACCCCAAGGCGATCACCGAGGCCGCCGACCTCGGCGCACCGGTGGAGAAGTCCATCGTCATCCCGAACGGGATGATCCCCGCCGACGTCGAGGCCGCCTTCCAGCTCCGGCAGGCCGCCCTCGCCCGCTTCGCCCGTGGGGAGACCCCCGAGACGTGGCGACTGGTGTACATCGCCCGCGTGGTGCCCATCAAGGGCCTGCTCGAGCTGGTGGCCACCGTCCGCCAGCTGGTCGACTTCGGCTTCACCGACTTCCACCTGGACGTGCTCGGCCCCACCGACCACCTCCCGGACTACTACGACTCCTGCGTCGCGCGCATCGAGGAGCTGGGCGTCGGCTCGCACATCACGTTCCGCGGGACGGTCAACGTCAAGGAGGAGCTGGGGGCCTACGACCTCCTGGTCCTGTCCAGCTACAACGAGGGCCAGCCCATCGTGGTGCTGGAGGCGATGACCGCGGGCATCCCCACGGTCGGCACCGAGGTCGGCGGGATGGCCCAGCTCGTCGAGGACCCCCTGACGACCCCCGAGGGCACCACCTGGGGCCGCTGCGGCATCCTCGTCGACCCCCTGGACATGACCACCCAGCTGGCCTACGGCCTGGCCGCGGTCATGTCCGACACCGACCTCTACGTCGAGCTGGCGGAGAACGCCCGGGGCCGGGTCACGTCGTTCTTCCAGCTCAGCGATGCCATGGCCGCCTACGGGAAGCTCTACCGGGAGCTCGGGGACAGGCCCATCGACGTCCCGGCCGAGCCCGAGGGCGACCGTCGGGGGTTCGTGCACACGTCCGCGGCCCTGGACACCCCGATCCGGGCCATGGCCGACGGTGTCGCCCGCACCGGGGGGCGGCACACCGCCCCCTGACCCCGCGGGGCCGCGTGACCGGATCGAGACCCTGCGCGGCTCAACCCGGGCCACCCCGGAGCCGATGACAGGACATGCCGACCGCAGGTGTCCTCGTCCTGCTGGGCGCCCTGGTGGTCGTGCCCTGGCTGCTGAGCCGCTGGTGGGAGCGGGCCGGCGTCGCCGTGGCACCGGTCCCCGCCCGCACGCCGGGACCGCGCCGGCTGCCCGAGGACCACGACGCCTGGCTGTTCGCCGAGGTCGTGACCCGCCGCGTGGACCCGCCGCGCCGTCGACGGCGCGGACGGGCCCCACGGACGTGCAGCCGGGTCAGCGTCTGAGGACGACGCCGCCCGGCCCCACCGTCGGGTCAGGAAGCGCGACGCCGGGTGGCGACGAGCGCACCGGCACCGGCGACCAGCAGACCGCCGCCGAGCAGCGCAGCCGTGGTCACCGGGGACCCGGTGTTGGCCAGCACGGCCGGCGCAGCGGTGACGGGGTGCACGGCGACCGGGACGACGGTCGGCACGGCCGGGGTCGTGACGGGCGCGGTGGTCGGCGCCGGGGTCACGGGCACCACCGGCTGGGTCACGGGCGGGGTGACCGGCGGGGTCGCGGGTGCCTCGCACGCGGGGACGTCGACGTGGCCCTCGTCGACGACGTACTCGACG
Source organism: Klenkia sp. AC732 (assembly GCF_979256525.1). NCBI lineage: Bacteria > Bacillati > Actinomycetota > Actinomycetes > Geodermatophilales > Geodermatophilaceae > Klenkia > Klenkia sp. AC732. Next base: position 34,128 of record NZ_CEEDOS010000044.1, read on the forward strand.
GCCTCGTAGCCGTGCTCCTCGTAGGTCGCGTACACCGTGAAGTCGACGGTGAAGGGGCCGTCGGCCAGCGTCACGTCGGCGTCCTCGGTCGCGGGGAGGTCCACCGAGACGGTGCCGTCCTCGTCGACGACCAGGGGGACCTCGAAGTACGAGGCGTCGAGGTCGGTGAGGAACCCGGCGGACTCGAGGGTGAGGACGTGGACGTCCTCCGCCCACAGCCCCTCGCCCTCGACGTGGAGGGTCAGGGTCTCCGGCTCGGCGCAGTCCCGGTCGATCGTGACCCGCACGTCGGGCTCGACCCCGGGCTCCTCGCCACACGGGGTGGACGGCTCGCCCTCGCCGTAGGTGGCGGTGGAGAGGTCCGCACAGCCCGGGTGGGACGGCTCGTAGCCCTCGTCGGTGGCCGAGGCCACCCCTGTACCGGCGGCGGTCATGCCCACCAGTGCGGCTCCGACGACTGCCCAACGACGAACTGACACGCGTGCTCCTTGCGCCTGGACCCACCCCACGGCGGGCCGACGACGCCCTCCGGCGGGACGTCCTCGGCGACCCTCACACCCACCTGGCAGTTGGGGAGGCGTCCGGTGTCGGAGTCCTGTGACGGGACGGTCCGCACCAGCGCGCCTGACCGGAGGGTGACGACCCCGGCACGCGATCCCGGCATGCGGTCGGAGTGGTTCCGCAGGTCAGACGGCTGTGTCGGCCTCGGCGGCCGCCCGGGCGGCCATCCGGGCGCGCTGCGGGACGACCACGTACTTCGGGTCCTTGGACGACGCCATGCCGGCGTCGAACACCCCGAACCGGGTCAGTGCCGAACCCGCGGCCAGCAGCACACCGGAGGCGACCGCGCCCCAGCGCCGGCCGCCCAGGACCGCCGCGCCGACCGCACCGGTCGCGGTGCAGGCCTTCGCCAGGCGCAGCAGCGTCCCGGCCCGGCCGATGTGGAAGGGCTCGGAGACGATGCCGTGGTCGTGCTCCACCTTGTGCATCGCCACCAGCTCGACCGCGGCACCGACCACGGCGGCCTTGCGGGCCGGGCCGGCCTGGTCCACCGGCGTGAAGACCATCGACAGGCCACCACCGGCGGCGAGCCCGGAGCCGGTGAACACGAACGGCAGCTGGTCGCCGGGCTCGTGCCAGGACGGCGTCGCGGTGTTGGCCAGCAGCACCGCGGTGTAGGCCGCCATCGGCCCCCCGAACGCCGCTCCCGCGACACCCACCGTCCGGCGCAGCCCCACGGACCGCACCAGCCGCGGGACCCAGCCCGACGAGCCGCGCACCGCGGGGACCTGGCCCAGCAGGTGCAGGGCCGCCGTGGCACCGGTGAACGCGCTGAACGGGGACAGGATGTAGGAGCCCACGCTCAGCGGCGACGTCGGCTTGAACACCCGCAGCATGTGCAGGAACCGCTCCGGCCGTCCCAGGTCGTGGATCAGGAAGCCGACCGAGGCGATCGCCCCGCCACCGGCGATGAAGTGCGCGGTCCGGGCGAGCGCCGGGCGGTCGGTGAACTCGGCCATCGCACCGAGCACCGAGGCCGAGCCGGCCGCACCACCCAGGAACAGGTAGAGCGGCACGTCCGGGGTCTTCCAGACGGCGGACTTCACGATCTGCCGGCCGTAGTAGGACTGGAAGTCCGCGTCGCCGACCGTCGGGTCGCCGTCACGGGCACCACCGCGGCGGCCACCGCCCTTGCGCTTGCGCTTCTCCCGCTTGAGCGCGGAGGGGCCGTCGGCCTTGCGCCAGCCGCCGCCCGGCGTCGCCACCCCGGAGGTGCCCGGGCGGTGGTCCAACGGTGCGTCGACCGCCTCGGCGGGCACCCCGGTCTCCGACAGACCCGGGCTCTGCTCCTGGGTCACCTCCGGGCCGTGCTGCGGGCCGGTCACCGCCGGCGTCCCAGGAACGAGGTCACCGCGACGCCGACCAGCATCGCGGCCGCACCGGCGGCGTGCCGCCACATCGAGGGCAGGTCACGGGTGGTCACCACCGGGTCCGGCGGCAGGCCGTAGACCTCCGGCTCGTCCAGCAGCAGGAAGAAGGCCCCCGCTCCCCCGACGCCGTCGTCGGTGTCCCGGCCGTAGAGCCGCGCCGTCTCCACGCCCTGGCCCTGCAGGGTCGCCAGACGTGCGTCGGCCCGGGCCTGCAGCTCCTCCAGGTCGCCGAACTGGATCGACTGGGTGGGGCACGCCGTCGCGCAGGCCGGCTGCAGACCGTCGGTCAGCCGGTCGTAGCACATCGTGCACTTGAAGACCCGGCCGTCGTCCTTGCGCTGGTCGATCACGCCGTACGGGCAGGCCGGCACGCAGTAGCCGCAGCCGTTGCAGATGTCGTCCTGCACGACGACGGTGCCGAACTCGGTCCGGAACAGCGCCCCGGTCGGGCACACGTCCAGGCAGCCGGCGTGCGTGCAGTGCTTGCAGACGTCGCTGGACATCAGCCAGCGGATCTCCCGGTCGGCCGACTGGGACGTCTGCGGGTCGAAGGAGGACAGCGCCTGGGCGTTCAGCACGTCGTGCTGGGCCACCGTGGTGCCGTCCGCCGCCCCGTGCGACGGGGACTCGGCACTCCCGCAGGACCCGCCGCAGCCACCGCCGCCGTCGGTGCCCTGGCCGGGTGCGGCGGGCAGCCCGATCGAGGGCATCGGCAGGTCCACGGCACGCGACTGCTCGACGAAGGCCACGTGCCGCCACGAGTTCGCACCGAGCATGCCGGTGTTGTCGTAGGACATCCCGGACAGGCCCATGGCGTCACGGTTGCCGTCGGCGTCGTCCATCGGGAGCGTGTTCCACTCCTTGCAGGCGACCTCGCAGGCCTTGCACCCGATGCACACGCTGGTGTCGGTGAAGAACCCGACCCGGGCCGGGTGGTCGTCCTCGTAGCCGGCCTCGCCGGACACGTCGGGCAGTGGTCCGAAGAGCCTGTTCTCCGGGTCGTTCCCGGTGAACGCGGGGCTCGCGGAGCTGATGCTGGTCACGCTGTCCCCTCCCAGCTGTCGGACGGGCGGCGCTGCGTGGTCTCGGCTGCCGGCGCGTCCTCCCCCGTCATGTTCGTCTCCTCGACCGGGGAGCGCCCGCCGACGGGCACCCGGCCCGACTTCACCCCGGCCCGCTCGCGGTAGGACTCGACCAGGTCGACCAGGGCCGGACCCCGCGGGCGGCGTCCGGGCTGGATGTCGCAGGTGGCGACCTTGGACTCCTGGATGTGCACGTTGGGGTCCATCACGACGCCGAACAGGTCGTTGCCGCTGTCGCCGGTGGACAGGCCCTGCTCGCCCCAGTGGTACGGGACGCCGATCTGGTGCACGACCTTCCCGCCGCCCACCTTGAGCGGACGCATCCGCTCGGTGACCAGCACCCGGGCCTCGATCGCCGTCCGGGCGCTGACCAGGGTGGCCCACCCGGCGTTCTCCAGCCCCCGCTCGGCGGCCAGCTGCGGGCTGACCTCGACGAAGAACTCCGGCTGCAGCTCGGACAGGTAGGGCAGCGTGCGGCTCATCCCGCCGGCGGTGTGGTGCTCGGTGAGCCGGTAGGTGGTGAACACGTACGGGTAGACCGGGCTGGTCGGCGGGTTGCTCCGGTTCCAGGCGGCCTCGATGACCTCCCGGCCCGGGTTGGCCTGCTGCTCGTAGAGCGCGTTGGGCACCGGGGACTCGTCGGGCTCGTAGTGCGTGGGCAGCGGCCCGTCCGCCAGCCCGGACGGCGCGAACAGCCACGCCTTCCCGTCGTTCTGCATGATGAACGCGTCGGCCCCGGAGATCCCGTCGGGCCCCGTCGCGCCCGGCTCGGGCCGGTAGGACGGCGGCTTGGTCGCCTCGAAGTCCGGCACGTCGTGCCCGGTCCAGCGCTGCGCCTCCTCGTCCCACCAGACGTAGGCCTTGCGCTCGCTCCACGGCTTGCCCTCGGCGTCCGCGGACGCGCGGTTGTAGAGCGTGCGGCGGTTCGCCGGCCACGCCCAGCCCCACTCGGCCGCCACCCAGTCCTGCTCGCGGCCGGGACGGCGCCGGTCGGACTGGTTGACCTCGTCGGCGTAGACGCCGGTGTAGATCCAGCAGCCGGCCGTCGTGGACCCGTCGTCCTTGAGCTCGGTGTAGGAGCTGAGCGTCCTGCCGTCGGGCCCGACGCCGTTGATCTCGCGCAGCACCGCCTCGGCACTGGGCTCGACCAGCGGGCCGTGCGTCGGGTAGTCCCAGGTCAGCGACAGCAGCGGGACGTCGCGCGGGTCGGTCGAGTCCGCGAGCCGCTCGCGCAGGATGCGGCCCAGGTGGAAGTAGAACCACAGGTCGCTGCGGGCGTCGTCCGGCGGTTCGACCGCCTGGCGGTGCCACTGCAGCAGCCGCTGGGTGTTGGTGAAGGTGCCTTCCTTCTCCGTGTGCGAGGCGGCGGGCATGAAGAAGACCTCGGTGCCGATCTGCTCGGTCACCAGCTCGCCGGTCTCGATCTCCGGTGCGGTCTTCCAGAAGGTCGCCGACTCGATCATCTGCAGGTCCCGGACGACGAGCCAGTCCAGGTTCGCCAGCCCCAGGCGCTGCATCTTGCCGTTCGCGTGGCCCACGGCCGGGTTCTCCCCGACCAGGAAGTAGCCGGGGATCTTGCCCTGGATCATGTCCGCGACCTGGCGGTAGGAGCCGTGGTCACCGTTGATCTTGGGCAGCATGTCGAAGGCGTAGTCGTTCTCCGCCGTCGCGGCGTCGCCGAACCAGGCCTTGAGCAGGCTGACCGTGTAGGACCGGGTGTTGCCCCAGAAGCCGGCCATCTGGTCCCCGACCGCGCAGTACTCGTCCAGGGACGTGTGTTCGGCGGCGTGCGGCATCGGCAGGTAGCCGGGCAGCAGGTTGTAGAGCGTCGGGATGTCGGTCGAGCCCTGGATGGAGGCGTGCCCGCGCAGCGCGAGGATGCCGCCGCCGGGACGGCCCATGTTCCCCAGCAGGGCCTGCAGGATGCCGGCGGTGCGGATGTACTGCACGCCCACGGTGTGGTGCGTCCAGCCCACCGAGTAGACCCAGGCCGTCGTCCGCTCCCGGTTGCTGTTCGCCGTCACCGCGCGGGCGACGTCGAGGAACACCTCGGGCTCGATGCCGCACACGTCGGCGACCATCTGCGGGGTGTACCGGGCGAAGTGCCGCTTCATCACCTGGTAGACGCAGCGGGGGTGCTGCAGCGACGGGTCGGTGCGCGGCTTGCCCACCGCGTCGGCCTCGGGCGCCGGCGGGTCGATCTCGTCGGTGCCGGTCGCCGAGGGCTCGTGCGCACCCTCGAACTGCCAGCTGGTCTTGTCGTAGCTGCTGGACTCGTCGTCCCAGCCGGAGAACAGGCCGCCCAGGTCCTCGGTGTCGACGAAGTCCTCACCGACGATGGAGGAGGCGTTGGTGAACGCCGTGACGTACTCGCGGAAGTCGAGCTCGTTCTCCAGGACGTAGGAGATCAGCCCACCCAGGAACGCGATGTCCGTGCCCACGCGCAGCGGCACGTGGGTGTCGGCCAGCGCGCTGGTCCGGGTGAAGCGCGGGTCGATGTGGATGACCTTGGCGCCCCGCGCCTTGGCCTCCATCACCCACTGGAACCCGACGGGATGGCACTCGGCCATGTTCGAGCCCTCGATGACGATGCAGTCGCTGTTGACCAGGTC